>JANQME010000364.1 GCA_028280205.1 Longimicrobiales bacterium | reverse complement strand
GGTGGCGGCCAGGCGCCTCTCCACCGGCTTCTGCAGCTGCGCCTCGCGCCGGGCCATATAGAAGGTGGCGGCGCACGCGCGGCGAGCCGTCGACGCACGTCGATCGGGGTGGACCCGGGGGGCGGCGCCTCGTCGAACGCTTCGAAGACCTCGGGGCCCACCTCGTAGCACGATCCGCAGATCGCGGGCCCGAGGTGCACGTTCACGTCCGCGACGGTGGTACCGAACGCCTCGCCCATCCGTCGGAGCGCCCCTTCGAGGATCCCGGCCGCAGCCCCGCGCCACCCCGCGTGCACCGCGGCGACGGCGCGTCGACCCGGGTCGACGATGAAGACCGGGACGCAGTCGGCGGTGCTGACGGTGAGCAGGACGCCCACCCGGTCCGTCGCATACCCATCGGCCGGCTCGAGCAGCCGGGGAGGCGGGCCCGGTCGCGCAGGGGCGGACGCCGGCGGCGCGGTGACGACGTGCAGATCGACCCCGTGAAGCTGGCGGGCGTGGACCACGTCGGAAAAGCCGGTGGCGCGAGCCAGGACCGACCAGTGGTCCCGCACGGTCTCGGCCGGGCGCCCCGAGGAGAAGAGACCGAGGTCGAAGTCGTCGTTCTCCCGGCGTGTCGTCGTACCCTGCTCCAGCCAGGGGAAGCGGTCGGCCCACCCCGGATGCGCCAGCGCCGCGAGCGGGCCGGCGACCTCCTCCCGAACGAAGCGGATCGGGGAAGAGAGGGAGTCGACGATGGGCATCGAGCGAACGAGTCCGGGGAGCGGGTACGTGACCCGTACACCCCGGGCTCCGGGTTGGTGCGACGCGGACGATCCGGCCGGCCTCGCTCCGGACCGTGCGCCCGTACGCCCGATCCGGCGACGATCCGGCGGCCGGAACCCTCCAACGGCGCGAGCGATTGCGGTAGCTTATGCGTTCTGGAGACTGCGCCGGCTTCTTCCAACCCGGGCTTCCGGACCGTGAAGGACGACACCCTCTTCGACTCCCAGAACGCCGCCTACGCCCAGGCGATGTTCGAGCAGTACGCTCGCAACCCCGAGGCCGTCTCACCCGAGTGGCGTCGCCTCTTCGAGAACGGCGCGGAGATCGCCATCGCGGAGGGGCTCCTCCTGCCCGACCAGATGGAGCGGGGCCGAGCGGCGTCGGCGAACGGGTCGGCGGAGGCGGCCGTGGTGCCCGCGAAGCCCGCCACACCCGCGCGACCGAGCCCCGCGGTCGAGCCCGTCGCAACGGTGCGGGATCCGGTCCCGACGCCGGAGAAGCCGACCTCCGACGGCGACACGCCTCCTCCGGAGCCGCACGAGGCCGCAGCCGTCGCCACGGTCGTCTCGGGGACGTCGCCCGAAGAACTCACCGAACGACTCACCGAGCTCCTCCCGGCCGTCTCGCGCGCAGCGGCGCTGGTGCAGGCGTTCCGCGATCACGGCCACCGGCTGGCCCGCATCGATCCGCTGGGCCGCGAGCCGCTCGGTCACCCGCAGCTCTCCCCGGCGTTCCACGGCACGTCGACCGATCAGCTCCAACGGATTCCCGCCTCACTCGTCATGGGCGCGGACAGCGAGGAAGGGCAGTCCCTCGCGGACGCCCTGGATCAGCTCGGGAGCGTGTACGCCGGCTCTCTCGGGTACGAGTTCGAGCACCTCGACGACCACGTCAAGACACGCTGGCTCTGGGAGCACGTGGAGAGCGGCCACCACCTGCCCGAGATGACGCCCGAGGAGCGACGCGCGCTCCTGCGGAGGATCAGCGAGGCCGAGGGCATGGAGCAGTTCCTGCACCGCACCTACCTCGGCCAGAAGCGCTTCTCCCTCGAGGGCAACGACATGCTCGTGCCCATGCTCGACCTGGTCATCGAGGAGACGGCACGGACCGGAGGGCACGACGTCGTCGTCGGGATGGCCCACCGTGGACGACTCAACGTGCTGACGCACACCGTCGGCGTGTCGTACGGAGAGCTCCTCGCCGAGTTCGAGGGCCCTTCGTACAAGGGCGGGCAGCTCGACATCACCGGAACGGGCGACGTGAAGTACCACCACGGCGCGCGGGGCACGCGGCTGGTCGACGGGGCCGGCGAGGTGCGCATCACGCTCGCGCCGAATCCTTCCCACCTCGAGTTCGTGAACCCGGTGGTCATCGGCATGGCGCGCGTCAAGCAGCACGCCGGGCTGAAGCCGGGGGCCGAGCCGAACGTCGACGCCGTCGTGCCCGTCCTGATGCACGGCGACGCCGCGTTCGCGGCCGAGGGGGTCGTGGCCGAGACGCTCAACATGGCGCGCCTGCGCGGCTATGACGTCGGTGGCACGGTGCACCTGATCGTCAACAATCAGGTCGGCTTCACCACCGACCCGGACGAGGGCCGCTCCACCTACTACGCGTCGGACCTCGCGAAGGGGTACGGCATCCCCGTGGTCCACGTGAACGCGGACGACCCCGAAGCATGTCTGGGCGCGGTCCGGCTCGCCATGGCGTACCGCCAGGAGTTCAACGACGACTTCGTGATCGATCTCGTGGGCTACCGGCGCCACGGGCACAACGAAGGCGACGAGCCGGCGTATACCCAGCCCATCCTGTACGAGAAGATCGCCGCCCACCCGACGGTGCGGGCGATCTACGCCGAGCGGCTCGTGGAGGAGGGAGTCCTGGCGGAGGACGACGTCGCGAAGATCCAGGACGACATCATCGAGCGTCTGCGTGAGGTCCAGGACCACGTCCGGGAGTACCACCCCGTCGAGGACGACACTCCGGACGCGGAGCGCGAGGTCCCGGTCGTTCCCGAGAGCACGGGCGTCCCGCTGCAGACGCTCGAACGGGTGAACGAGCAGATGGTCGACCTGCCGACCGGCTTCACTCCGCATCCGAAGCTGTGGCGCCAGCTCGGCCGGCGGGCCAGCAACTTCGGACCGAACCGGGCCGTCGACTGGGGGCACGCCGAGACGCTCGCGTTCGGCTCGCTCCTCCTCGAGGGGATCCCGGTGCGCCTTACCGGGCAGGACGCGCAGCGCGGCACCTTCAGCCACCGCCACGCGGTTCTGCACGACGCCGAGACGGGGCGAGAGTTCACGCCGCTCTCCGGGCTCGCCGACACACGCTTCGAAGTGCACAACTCGCCGCTGACGGAGACCGCGGTGGTCGGCTTCGAGTACGGCTACTCCGCGGCGGCCGACGAAGACGTCGTGCTCTGGGAGGCGCAGTTCGGCGACTTCGTGAACGTCGCCCAGGTCATGATCGACCAGTTCCTGTCCTCCGGCCTCACGAAGTGGGGACAGTACTCCCGACTCACGCTCCTTCTTCCGCACGGGTACGAGGGCCAGGGTCCCGAGCACTCCAGCGCGCGGCTCGAGCGCTTCCTGCAACTGTGCGCCGAAGGGAACATGCGCGTGACCTACCCGACGACGCCGGCGCAGTACTTCCACATGCTGCGTCGTCAGGCGATCCGCCGACCGGAGCGCCCGATGATCGTCATGACGCCGAAGAGCCTGCTGCGCCTACCGCAGGCGACGTCCGAGGCGGGCGAGCTGACCGAGGGCGGATTCCGGCACGTGCTGCCCGACCCGACGGTCGAGGACCCGGCCGCGATCCGGCGGCTCGTGCTGTGCACCGGGAAGTTCTACTACGACCTGCAGGCGCACGACCGCCGCGGTGAGCGGTCCGACGTCGCGGTCGGTCGGCTCGAGCTCCTCTACCCGTTCCCGGATGCGGCGCTCGGCGAGCTGCTCGCGCTGTACCCGAACCTCGAGGAGGTGGTGTGGGCGCAGGAGGAGCCGCGCAACATGGGGGCGCTGACCTTCGTCGGGCCGCGACTGCGTGCCGTGGTACCGCGCAAGATCCCGCTCTCGCACGCCGCCCGTCCGGAGCGCGCGAGCCCGGCGGAAGGGAAGGCCTCGACGCACGCGCGCCATCAGGAAGCGCTCGTGCTCGAATCCCTCGGGATCTAGGGGAGCTCCGCGGACCGCGTGCACCTCCCCTTCCACCTCGATCGGCCGCTGGTCTTCTTCGACCTCGAGACGACGGGTCTGGACCTGAAGCGCGACCGGATCATCGAGCTCGCCTTCATCAAGTGGACGCCACAGGGCGACGTCCTGGAGAGGGAGCGCCGCTTCAACCCGGGCATGCCGATTCCGCCCGAGGCGACCGCGGTCCACGGGATCACGGACGCCGACGTGGCGGACGAGCTCGACTTCTGCCGTACCGCGCGTTCGCTCGGCGACATGCTGGAGGGGTGCGACCTGGCCGGCTTCAACGTGCGCCGGTTCGACATCCCGATGCTGGTGAGCGAGTTCCAGCGCTGCGACGTTGACTTCTCGATCGACGGCCGCCGGGTCGTCGACATGCAGAACATCTTCCACCGTGAAGAGCCGCGGGACCTCTCGGCGGCGGCCCGCTTCTACCTGGAGCGGGAGCACGAGGAGGCCCACACGGCGCTCGGGGACATCCGCACGTCGGCCGCGGTGCTGGGCGCGCAGCTCGACCGCTATCCGCACCTCCCACGCGACCTCGAAGGGCTGCACGCGTACTGCGAGGAGTTCGCTCCGACCCGGTCCGAGCTGGACCGGTGGTTCGGGCCCGAGGAGGAGGGACGCCCGTTCCGGAAAGGCAAGTACCGGGGTGCGGCGCTGGCCGACGTAGTACGGGACGCACCCGACTATCTGCAGTGGATGCTCGGGCTCGACGACCTGGACGAGAGCGTCCTCGTCGTGGTCCGGGATGCGCTGGGCAGCGCGCCGGCCGATCCGTCCGCGAGCCCACCCGACCCCGCCCCCCCTCCCCCCCACGATTCGTGACGGCACGAGAAAGGAAGCCGATGCGGCAGCCACGCTCGAACCTCGACCCAGACCCGACCCCCCACCCGACCCATCGCGCGGTACCCCGGACCACCCATCGCGTCCTACGCTCCGCCCGCAGAGTCACGGGGGTCGCCGCCCTCATCGCCGCGGCCGCCACCCTCGGCGCGCCGGAGCCCGCGAGCGCCCAACGCGCGATCACCACGGAGGACATGGCGTCTCTCCACCCGCGGTCCATCGGGCCGGCCGTCACCGGAGGACGCATCCACGACGTCGAGGCGCGACCGGGCGACCCGTCGGTGCTCTACGTCGGCACGGCATCCGGAGGGCTGTGGAAGAGCACCAACCGCGGCCACACGTGGGTGAACACCTTCGCCGACCAGCCCGTGAGCACCTTCGGCGACATCGCGATCTCGCGCTCCGACCCGGACGTCATGTACGCCGGCACGGGGGAGCAGCAGAACCGGCAGTCGTCGTCGTACGGCAACGGCATCTACCGCTCGGATAACGGAGGCGACACGTGGCGCCACCTCGGGCTCGAGGAAACACGTCACACCGGACGGGTCCTCGTGCACCCCACGGACCCCAACACCGTCTGGGTCGGCGCCGTGGGCGACCTCTGGGCCGGATCCGAGGAGCGGGGCGTCTTCCGCAGCACGGACGGGGGCCGGAGCTGGGAGAAGCTCCTCTTCGTCGACCGGTACACGGGCGTGATCGACATGGCGATGGCGCCCTCGGAGCCCAACACCCTCTACGCCGCCACGTACCAGCGCCTGCGTCGGACGTGGGGCTTCAACGGGGGCGGACCCGGAAGCGCTCTCTGGAAGTCGACGGACGGGGGCACGACGTGGACGAGGCTCGGGGGCGGGCTGCCCACCGGAGAGCTCGGCCGGATCGGCGTCGCCGTGTCCGAGTCGAATCCGCGGGTCGTCATGGCGCTCGTCGAGAGCGCGGACATCTCCGAGCAGGGTGTTTGGCGCTCCGAAGACGCGGGAGCGAGCTGGACGCGGGTGAACGGCCAGAACATCCGACCGATGTACTACTCGCACGTCGTCATCGACCCGACGGACGACCGGCGGGTCTACACGCTCGCCACCCGTTCATACGTGAGCGAGGACGGGGGCCGCTCCTTCGAGCAGATCGCGCCCGCGCCCACGTACGACGTGGGCGTGCACGCCGACCACCACTCGCTGTGGATCGACCCGGCCGACCCGGAGCACCTCTACCTGGCCGGCGACGCGGGGCTGCACGAGAGCTACGACCGCGGCCGGAACTTCCGTCGCATCAACAACTTCCCCATCGCGCAGTTCTACGCCATCGGCGTGGACATGGCCGAGCCGTACCGCGTGTACGGGGGGCTGCAGGACAACCACTCCTTCTTCGGTCCGTCGGAGAATCGTCGCTGGGCCGGGATCGTGGCCGACGACTGGAGGCAGAACGGCTTCGGGGACGGGATGTACTGGCAGGCCGACCCCAGGGACGAGCGCTACAGCTACGGGAGCTCGAACGGCGGGAACTACTTCCGGTACGACGCCCGCACGGGCGACATCCTGGACATCTCTCCCGTGCCCCCGCTCGGCGAGGCGTACCGGTTCGACTGGACGTCCCCGATGATGCTCTCGCAGCACGACCCGAACGTCCTGTACGTGGCCGGCAACCGCCTCTTCGTCTCGAAGGATCGCGGCAGCTCGTGGACCCCCACCCCCGACCTGAGCCGGCAGATCGATCGGGACGAGCTGGAGCTCATGGGCGTGCGCGGCCGGGACGTCACGATCTCGCGCCACGACGGAACCCAGTCGTTCGGCGAGGCCGTCACGCTCGACGAGTCACCCGTCGACGCGGCGGTGCTCTGGCTGGGCTTCGACGACGGCAACCTCCAGGTGAGCCGCGACGGCGGGACCACGTGGACCGAGGTTTCCGCCCACGTCCCGGGCATGGTGGACGGGACGTACGTGAGCCGCATCGCCGCATCGCACTTCGCGCCGGGCACGGCGTACGCCACCTTCGACGGTCACCGAGACGGCGACGTCCGGCCGTACGTCTTCCGCACCGACGACTACGGGGCGTCGTGGGCGCCGCTGCACGCCGACCTCCCGGAGATGGGCGTCGTGAACGTGATCGTCGAACACCCGGACGATCCCGCGACGCTCTTCGTCGGAACCGAGCACCACGTCTTCGCGAGCACGAACGGCGGGACGAACTGGGCGAAGGTCCCCAACCTTCCCACGACGCACTACGACGACATGGTGATCCACCCGCGCGAGAAGGACCTCGTGCTCGGCACGCACGGCCAGGGGATCTGGATCCTGGACGACACGCGTCCCATCGCCGAGTGGGGAACGGCGTCCGAGCCGGTCACCGTCTTCTCCGTGCAGACCGGGACGATCCGGATCTACCGCAAGGACACCTCGTACCGCGGGCAGGAGCCGTGGGCCGGCGTGAACCCTCCGGACGGCGTGGAGATCACCTACCGCGTCGCCTCCGGCTCGGGATCGGCTACGCTGCGGGTGACGAACGCGCGCGGCGACCTCGTGCGGGAGATGTCGGTACCGGGATCGGCGGGAACGCACCGCGTGAGCTGGAACCTCCGTCACGGCGCGGAGGACGGACCCGAGCGCTGGACGCGCTGGGCCGACCCGGAGCTGGCCCGTGACATCGGACCGAAAGGCCCGTGGGTCTCGCCGGGCCGCTACCTCGTGACGGTCGAGGCGGGCGGAGCGCACGGGACGGCAACCGTCGACGTGGTGGGCGACCCCGAGATGCCCATCACCCAGGCCATGTACGAGGCGCGGGAGCGCTTCCTGCTCGACGCCCGCGACCTCCTCGGGCAGATCGAGTCGATGCAGCGCGCGCAAGGGCTGCCGGTCGGCGGGACGAACTGGGACGACGCCCTCCCCGACCGGAACGCCGGTACGCTCCTCGGCCGAGCGCACGACGCGTTGGAGGGGGTGTACGACGATCTGAACGGGCGCGCGGTGCGTCCCGGCACCCTGTATCCACCCACCCAGACCCAGCGGGCGCTCGTGCTGGAGGCGCGTCTTCTCGTCGACGAGGCGCGTTCCCTCCTGGACGGATAGCCCCTGCGGACCCCTCTTCGCCCACGAACCCTCCACCCCGGATCCTTTCGATGCTGATCGAGGCGCACTCGGGCTTCCGCTATCTGGTCCTGCTCATGGGGATCGTCGTGATCGCGTACTCCGCGTACGGGATGGCCACCGGACGCGAATACGACACGCGCATGCGGGCCCTCTCCGCGATCTTCACCGGCGTGCTCGACCTGACCGTGCTCCTGGGCTTCGCGAACATCTTCGCGGGGGTCTTCTACCCCCAGCTCGGCGGTCACATCGTGATGATGGTCCTCGCGGCGGCCGTCGCCCACATCGTCCACGGCGTCATGAAGCGACGCCCTGAAGAGCAGCGCTCCTACGCGCCGCACCTCGTCGGCACGGTGGTGGTCCTGGGGATGGTGGTAGCCGGCATCCTCGCAATCGGACGCCCGGTCGTCGGCGGCTGACCCACACCTCCGGCGATGAGTCGTCCCGAGCCGGAGCCTCTCGAGCCGCTGGATCGTCTGCAGGCCGTCCCCGGCGCCGCGAGGAGCGGCGGCCCGAACGATCTCGGCCTGGTCATGGGAGGAGGAGGCGCCCGGGCCGCATATCAGGTCGGCTTCCTGCGCCACGTGGCAAAGCACTGGCCGAAGCTGCACCCGCCCTACATCCACGGGATCTCCGCCGGCGCCATCAACGCGGCGCTGCTCGCCTCGCACCACGGGACCTTCCTGCAGGCGGTCGACGAGCTCTCGCACCTGTGGGGTGATCTGACCGCCGACCACGTCTTCCGCGTGGATCCCGCCTCGCTCGCCATGAACAGCGTGCGGTGGCTGCGCCAGCTCGGGGGCGGGGGGCTGCGGGGCGGCCGCATCCAGGTGAAGGGACTCGTCGATACCTCACCGCTGCGGGCCCACCTGACCGAGTCGCTGCACCCCGTCGGCGGCGAGCTCACCGGCATCCGGTACAACCTCGAGCACGGCCGGCTCCGGGCGCTCGCAATCTCCACCACCAGCTACTCGACGGGTGAGTCCGTCACGTGGCTGCAGGGGACGGACGTCGAGCCGTGGAAGCGCCCCAAGCGGATCACGGTCGAAGCGAAGATCTCCGTGGAGCACATCATGGCCTCCGCGGCGCTTCCACTCCTCTTTCCCGCCGTCCAGCTCGGGACGGCGTGGTACGGAGACGGCGGCATCCGGCTCACGGCGCCGCTGTCCCCGGTGCTTCACCTCGGCGCGCGCCGCATCATGGCGATCTCGAACCGGTTCGCTCGCGAGCCGGGTGCGATCGGCTCCGAGGTGTACGCCTATCCGCCTCCGGCCCAGGTGGCCGGCGTGCTGCTCAACGCGGTCTTTCTCGACCTGCTCGACAACGATGCCCTGCGCCTCGAGCGACTCAACCGCCTGCTGGCAGCGCTCCCCCCGGAGGAGCGTCACGGGCTGGAGCCGGTGAAGCTCCTGGTGCTCCGTCCATCGGTGGATCTCGGGCGTCTCGCCTCGCAGTTCGAGGCCCGTCTCCCGCGTTCGATCCGCTTCCTCACACGGGGGCTCGGGACGCGTGAGACCAAGAGCCCCGACGTCCTCAGCCTGATCCTCTTCCAGCCTGACTACCTGCGAGCGCTGATGGAGATCGGGGAGCAGGACGCGGAGGCGCGCGCGGACGAGATCGAGGCCTTCCTGGCCGACTGAGCGGCTCGGCAGGACGGAGCCGGGGTAGCATGGTCGGATGGCGCCTGCGAGGGTGCCCGCCGGTTAGATTGAAGGGTCGGCTCGGAGGCCGGCAGCACGGCCCGCCGGAGAAGACAGCGTCATGGCAGAGCAGAAAAAGCACGCCACCGAGATGGAGTCCCGCGACGTCGCCGAGCAGGCGCGCGAGCAGGACTGGGAGAAGCACTCTTTCGCCCGCCGACTCTTCGAGGGCACGCTGGATCTCAGCGTCGTACAGGCCATCCCCGATCCCGATCCGGACGAGCGGGCGCGGGCCGCGGCGTTCCTCACGGAGCTCGAGGCCTTCGCCCGGGAGCACATCGACGGGGACCGTCACGATCGCGAGGGTCACGTCCCCCAGGAGGTGCTCGACGGTCTCGCGGCGATGGGCGCCTTCGGCATCAAGATCCCCGAGGAGTACGGGGGGCTCGGCCTCTCCCAGGTCTCGTACAATCGGGCGCTCGCGATCGTCGCGTCGCGCTGCGCCGCAACCGGGGCCTTCCTCTCGGCTCACCAGAGCATCGGGGTGCCCGGCCCGCTCCTGAAGTTCGGAACGGAGGAGCAGAAGGAGCGCTACCTGCCGCGTTTGGCGAAGGGCGCCCTCTCCGCCTTCGCGCTCACGGAGCAGGAAGTCGGCTCCGACCCGGCCAACATGTCGACGACGGCGGTGCTCTCCGACGACGGGTCCCACTGGGTCCTGAACGGCGAGAAGCTGTGGACGACGAACGGGCCGCGCGCCGAGGTGATCGTCGTGATGGCGCAGACGCCTCCGACCGGGGGTCGGAAGAGCAAGCCGATCACGGCGTTCATCGTCGAAACCGCCTGGGAGGGCGTGGAGGTCGTGCACGAGTCCTCGTTCATGGGCCTGCGCGGCCTGTCGAACGGGATCCTGCGCTTCACCGACGTGAAGGTTCCTCGTGAGAACCTGCTGTGGGGCGAGGGCAAGGGACTCAAGCTCGCCCTCATCACGCTGAACACCGGGCGGCTCGCCCTGCCGGCCTTCTGCGCGGCTTCCGGCAAGGGCTCGATGGAGATGCTTCGCGACTGGGCGAACCATCGAGTCCAGTGGGGGCTGCCCATCGGACGCCACGACGCGATCGCCCAGAAGCTCGGCAAGATGTCGGCCGACACCTTCGCCCTCGAGTCGCTCGTCGAGCTGATCGGTGCCATGTCGGACTCCGGCCGCTTCGACATCCGGCTGGAGGCCGCGGTCGCGAAGCTCTGGGGCACGGAGACCGGGTGGGAGCTCGTGAACGATGCCCTGCAGGTCCGCGGCGGACGTGGCTACGAGACCCACGACTCCCTCGCAGCCCGGGGCGAGACGCCCTACCCGATCGAGCGCCACCTCCGTGACATGCGCATCAACACGATCTTCGAGGGCTCCTCGGAGATCATGCGCCTCTTCATCGCGCGCGAGGCGGTCGACCGCCACTTCTCCGTCGCCGGGGATCTGGTCGATCCGCGAGCTCCCGTGGGCGCGAAGCTGGCCGCCCTCGTCAAGGCGGGGCTCTTCTACGCGTGGTGGTACCCGACCCGCTTCCTC
>JANQME010000361.1 GCA_028280205.1 Longimicrobiales bacterium | reverse complement strand
GTCCTCCGGCCTCCGGAACAGTCCCGTCCTCCGGCACCACCGGGACGTCATGCACCCCGTGGCAGCTCGCGCACACGACGGTGCTGTCCGCTCCGTGCGCGCTCGCGGCGAGCGGCTCCTCGACACCTTCGTGGCACGACGCGCAGCTCTGCGTCTCCACCGTCTCCCGATGGGGATACCCGGCGGCACCCTCGTGGCACTCCGCACACTCCATCCCGGTGTGGGCGGACGCCTGCACCTCGGCCTCCGTGGCCAGCAGCCTACGCGCGTCCGCCAGCGTGGGCGTGTGCTGCCGGAGGAACTCGAGCTCGCCGTGGCACGCCTCGCACGACGCGGGCGTCGACGAGGCCACCTGGGCGTGAAGCCCGGCGGGCCACGCGAGCCCTGCCAGGAGCGCGGCGACGACACCGCCGGCGCGCACCCCGGACCTCCGTCGACTCGGGATCATCTCAACCGACTCCGAATCATCTCAGCGGGCCGGGCCGACTCCATCTCCCGACTCGAGCCGTTCGAGGAGTCGCTGGATCTTGATGACCCGGCGCAGGCCGATCGAGGCGAGCGTCGTCAGCGGCCCGACGACGACGACCGAGATCCCGCCGGCCACGAAGATCGCCTGCCGCAGCGTGTAAGAGCCCTGGAAGACGTACGGGTAGAACGACGCGAGGAACCAGACGAGCACGAGGAAGACGATCCCGACGATCCCCGTCACGAGCACGAAGTCGGGCCAGGCGGTGACGATGACCCGGATCGCCCGCCACGTCTCCCACGCCGTCCACATCAGGACGGCCAGCCCGATCCACGCTCCGACGATCGCGCCGAGCAGCCGACCGAAGGTGGGATCGAGCTGATAGTAGAGCGCGAAGCCGATCCACAGCGTCACGAGGAAGGCCACGGGACCCGTCAGCAGCGAGGTCAGGATCCCGACGAGGACGTTCTTGAACGACTCCCGGAAGGGCGTGTCGCGCCCCTTCGAGAAGACGCCGAGCACCGATCCGTGGACCATCCCGGCCAGGGATCCGAAGAGGAACATCCCCGTCAGGGTGACGAAGAAGTCGTAGCCGGGGAGCTGCTGGGCCATCGTGAGGGCCGTGGCCACCACGCCGAACAGGATTCCGCCCGACATGGTCCACGAGATCACGATCCGGCCGGGGATCCGCGCTTCGTGTTCGAAGGGACTCATCCGAGACAGACCCGTGTGGAAGTCGAAATGGGACGAAAGCTCGCGTCAGCGGGATACGCGTGGTCAGCCACCGTCGAGCACCTCCGGCCGGAGCCGCTCCAGGAGGTAGAAGGCGACGGCGTCGATCTCGCGCGCCGAGATCCCGGCGACCCCGAAGGTAGGCATGCCGCTCGGGTGACCGACGAAGACCCGCTCGCGCACGACGTCGAGCTCCTCGGGAATCGAGCCACCCGGATCGACGAGAGAGGGCACCTCGAGCCCGCGGTTCGTCGCGTACTCCGTGTCACCGCGCCCGAGCGGGCCGTGGCAGTTGCGGCACTTCGCGGCGTAGACGGCGTTGCCCTCCAGGGCGCGGGCGTCTTCACTCTCCCACACGATCGTATCGAAGTCGATCTCGGCGAAACGGACCGCGGCGTCGGCGACCCGGGCCTCCCGGTCCGGTGGCTCGAATTCCTTCTTCCCCTTGCACGCACCGAGGGCGAGGATCGTCAGGAGGAGAGCGACTGCCATCCTCCCCCGGAGGACCGCCAGCAGCAGCGCGTGCGCGACCCTCCCGCGGACGATTGGACGGCGGCCCGCCGCATGAGCTCTGCGCCTCGTCATGGGCGACCTCCCGGCGGCTCGTGGATGAGCGATGCACCGGAGGCGATCGCCTGCGCCCGCTCCAGCGCCGCCGTGGCGGCCTCCGCGTCACCTCGCCCGCGCTCCGCCATGTAGAGACCGAACCACGCGGCCGCGACGTCGGGCTCGAGCTCGGTCGCGGCGAGAAAGTGCTCGCGGGCCACGTCGAAGGAGTCCGCCCGGATCGCCTCGTTCCCGGCGTCCAGGTGCCGCACCATCTCGGGATCCCAGCTCGCCCGGTCTTCGACGCCCGAGGCCGGATCGACCGAGTCGGTGCGCTGATCGTCGGGCCTGCACCCGACGGCGAGCGGGAGCAGCAGGGCGGCGGCAAAGAGAATGCCGAGGCGCCGATTCATCAGCCTCCCTCCAGCGGATTCGACGTGTGGCACGCGATGCACGTGCGCGGGCTCCTGAGCCACGCGGACTCGGCGTCGAAGTCGGGTGTGTGCGGGCTGATCCCGAACGACCCGAGCACGCCGTGGCACTGAACGCAGTCACTCTGCTCGTGGCACGATGCGCAGCTCTCCAGATTCTGGCGAGCCGGGCCGCCGTGGCGCAGGAGCCAGACCGGCTCGGCGTCGTGGAAGCCCGCGCCGAGACGCCCCCGGCTGCCGAAGCCGCTGTCGATGTGACACGATCGGCAGAAGACGGCG
>JANQME010000359.1 GCA_028280205.1 Longimicrobiales bacterium | reverse complement strand
ACCCGAAAGACCCTCGTCGCATCTTTGCACTGAAGAGGTCCGCCCCGCGACGCCTACCCGAGCGCCCATGAGCACTGTGTACCTGAATGGCGACTTCCTCCCCAAGGAGGAGGCGTTCATCTCTCCGGACGACCGGGGATTCCTCCTCGGCGATGGGCTGTACGAGGTGACGCCGTTCTACGAAGGCGTTCCGTTCGGCTTCGACGAGCACCTCGCGCGGCTCGTGCGCGGCCTGCGCTGGATGCGCATCGACTTCGACACCTCCGGGCTGGAGGCGATGCACCGCGAGCTTCTCGCTCGCAACGGGCTCGACACTGCGGAGCGCGCACTCGTCTACCTCCAGATCACGCGGGGCGCTGCGCCCCGGACGCACTACTTCCCGGAGGGGGACGTGACTCCCACCGTCTACGCTTACGCGAAGGCGTGGAGTCGGCCGAGTGACGAGCGGTGGAACAGGGGATTCACCGCGGCCACCGTGCCCGATCGCCGATGGAGTCGCGTGGACATCAAGTCGATCTGTCTCCTTCCCAACGCGATCGGCTTCCAGGATGCAAAGGAGAGGGGGGCCGACGACGCGATCCTCGTGCGCGACGGAGTCGCCATCGAGGGTGCGCACCAGAACTTCTGGGCGGTCTTCGGGGGAACGGCGGTGACGCACCCGAAGACGAATCACATCCTGCCCGGGATCACCCGTGACATCGTGCTGGACGAGGCGCGACGGGCCGGGGTGGCCGTCGAGGAACGCCCGATCCAGCTCGAGGAGCTCACGTTGGCCGATGAGGCGTTCTTCACCGGTACCACCGGCGAGGTGCGCCCCGTCGTCGAGATCGACGGCAGGCCGGTGGGGAACGGTCGGGTGGGCGACGTGACCCGACGCCTCTCGGACCTCTTCCTGGCGCGCGTCGAGGCGACGAAAGCGACGGCCGTGGCGGGCGCGGCGATGACTCAGGCGGAGTGACGATCCGCGCGGCCCTCGCCGTCCTGCTCACATCTGCGGCTGGAGGGTCGACTCCGCTTTCGACGGCCGCCCAGAAGCTCCCGCGCGTCGTGGTGATCACCGCGGGCGGGACGATCGCCGGGACGATCGCCACCCGGGCCGAGCTGCAGGAGCTCCTCGATACGCACTGACGTGAGCGGTGGCGGGAGCGCGAGCCCCGCCCGCCCGGCCCGGAGGTACGCAGGGCGCCGCGGTCGGTCGTCCGTGCCGGCGGCCCTGTGGATCCTGTCGTGCACGGCCGGGTGCTGGGCTCCGGTCGGGCCGGGGGTGTCCGGCCTGGTCGAGCGGGGGCCGACGGACGGGGCGTCTCTGGAGCTGACCTACCTGGGTACCGGAGGCTGGGTCATCCGATACGGGGCCGACGTCGTGCTCGGAGCACCGTTCTTCTCCAACCCCTCGCTCGTGCGGACGGGCCTGGGCGTGATCGAGCCCGACACCCTCGAGATCGACCGGCAGATGGAACGCCTCGACGTTGCGGACGCCCGCGTCATCCTGGTTGGTCACGGCCACTACGACCATCTCATGGACGTCCCGCACGTGGCGCGGCGGCACGCGCCCCGCGCCCGTATCCTCGCCTCCCACTCGACTCGCAACCTGCTCGGGCTCTGGTCGGGACTCCAGGGGAGGGTCGACGTCGTCGAGTCGTTCGCGGCGGACGTGGAGTCCACCGGCACGTGGATTCCCCACGGCCCGTCGCTGCGTGTCCTCGCGCTCCGGTCCGAGCACGCCCCGCACTTCGACGGTCTCGAGCTGTACGACGGATCGGCCCGACGGCCCCGGGACCGGTCTCCCCGCACCGCGGCCGAATGGCTCGGAGGCAAGACCTTCGCCTTCCTCGTGGACTTTCTGGAGCCGTCCGGGGCGATCGCGTGGCGGGTGTATTTGCAGGACGCGGTGAGCGAACCGCCGCACGGTCTCGCGCCCGGCGCAGTGATCGACGAGCGCCCGGTGGACGTCGCGATCCTCGTGCCCGCCACCTTCGATCAGGTCGAGTGGAGTCCCGAAGCCTTCGTGGAGAACCTGCGGCCTGCATGGATCCTGCTCGGCCACTGGGAGAACTTCTTCGTCCCGCTCGACGCGGAGACGCGCTCCCTGACGCTCACCGACCAGGGCCACTACGAGCGCCGTCTGGAGAAGGTCTTCGACGGGGAGTACTGGCGTCCGGAGATCGGCACCCGGTTTCGGTTCCGGCGCTGACTCCTGGCCCTTCGAGCGCCGGCGGCCGTCCACCTCCTTGATCTTTCCCCTGCAGTGAAGTAGTAATCCGATCGGGATAACCACTGCACTGCAGGAGATACCATGGGCCGTGCGCTGGGCGAGTTCGAGCAGCTCGTCCTGTTCGCCCTCCTCGACCTCGGGGAGGACGCCTACGGGGCCGCGATCGGCCGCAGCATCGAGGAACGGACCGGCCGAGAGGTTTCGGCCGGCGCGGTCTACACGGCGCTCGACCGCCTCTCCACGCGCGGACTCGTCTCCTCGGAGGTGGGCGATCCCACGCCCGAGCGCGGTGGCCGGCGGAGGAAGTACTACCGTATCGAGCCGGAAGGCGCGCTGGAGCTGAGCCGCTCCGTCGAGGTTTTGCGCTCGATGGCGGAGGGGCTGCTCCCACGCCTGGAGGCGATCGTCGGGCAGGGCGGTCCGTGAGCGACTCGGGCCTGCCCCGTCCGGAGCGGTTCCTCGTGGCGCTCCTCCTCCGTGGCCCGGGGGCGGAGTTCGTGCGCGGCGACCTGGAAGAGCGGTGGCGACGAGACCGGGCGGAACGCCCCGACGCACGTCGCCGTCTGCGTCGCAACGTGGTCGGGACGGTCGCCACCTGGTGGTCGCGTCGGGCGGTCGCCGCCCGTCGAGATCGGAGTCGGGGAGATCATCGAGGGAGGGTTGGAATGCGCGGATGGGTGCAGGACGGGCGGAACGCGGTGCGGAGCATGCGCCGGCGTCCCGGCTTCGCGACGGGGGTGGTGCTCACTCTGGGGCTGGGGATCGGGGCCACGACGACGGTCTTCTCCGTCGTGGACGGTGTCCTTCTGGAGCCGCTTCCGTACGACGAGCCCGACCGGCTCGCGGCGGTCGGCACGACGTTTCCG
>JANQME010000345.1 GCA_028280205.1 Longimicrobiales bacterium | reverse complement strand
CGAGCGTGACGGGTATGCTCTCCGGTCTCCTTCCCGCCTACCGCGCGAGCCGGCTCGAGCCCGTTGCCGCGCTCCGCTTCGAATAGCCGATGACCGACGACGCACCGCTCGATCTGCTCGCCGTGATGGCGCACCCGGACGACGCCGAGCTCCTCTGCGGGGGCACGCTCATCAAGAGCGCGGGCCGGGGCAAACGGGTCGGGGTGCTCGACCTCACGGCCGGCGAGATGGGGAGCTCCGGTTCGGCGGCCACCCGCAGCCGCGAGGCCGCCGCCGCTACGGGGCAGATGGGACTCGCGGTGCGGATGTGCGCGGAGCTGCCCGACTCGGCGCTCGTCAACGACCAGCACGCACGCCTGATCGTGATCGCGCACCTGCGCGCGCTCCGGCCGCGCGTGGTGGTGACGCACTGGAAGGTCGGGCGCCACCGAGATCACCGGATCGCCTCGGAGCTGGTACGCGACGCGTGCTACCTGAGCGGGCTGACGAAGATCGACCTCCCCAGCGAGCCCTTCCGCCCGCACAAGCTCGTCTACGCCACCGGGTTCCGGGAGGACGCCGACCCTCCCGACTTCGTGGTGGACATCACCGGTCAGATCGAGCGGAAGCTGGACGTGATTGCGCTCTACACTTCGCAGTTCGACGGCGTCACCCAGGCCGGTGAGGTCTTCCCCGCGGGCGAGCGCCCGCTCCTGCAGCAGATCCGGGCCAAGTCGGCCCACTACGGCTCCCTGATCCGGGTGCGCTACGGCGAGCCGTTCCGGGTCGACGAAGCGCTCGAAGTCGACGAGCTGAGCGAGCTCGGCGTCTCCACGTACTGAGCGGCGGTCCCGAGCTACGCTACGCGACGCTGCAGCGCACCTCGAGGACGAGTCGGCGCCACGACGGCACTTCCGCACCCCGAACCCGCAGGAGTCGAGCGGTCGCGATCCCGCCGCGCGCGAGCCAGGGCCAGAGCCACCAGCAGATGTCGGGTGGCAGGTGGCCGATCGGCTCCCCGGACATCAGGTGGACCCACACCTCCGGATCGTCCTGCACCGGAGGATCGGCGACGAGCCGGACCTCGTCACCCTCGTGGAGACCGTCCACGTAGCGGTCCCGCCCCGCAAACACCGTCCCGTGGACCGTCGACCGGAAGCGCGGTGGCTGGCCCTCGGGAAACGGCGGACAGGGCTGTGGCATTCAGGCTCGCGACCGGGGTCCGGCGGGACGCCTCGCCCGCTCCCGTGTAAGTTACCGGGCATCCTCGCCCAGGCAAACGAAGCCGACGGATGGACCCCCTGTACCTGGATCACGCCGCCACGTCTCCCCTCCGCCCCGAGGTGCGCGAGGCGATGGCACCCTTCCTCGACGCCCGTTTCGGGAACGCTTCGAGTCGTCATCGGTGGGGCCGAGAAGCCGCGGCAGCGCTGGAGGATGCGCGCGCCGACGTCGCCGAGGTGCTCGGCGTTCGTCCCTCGGAGATCCTCTTCGTGCGCGGCGGCACCGAGTCGGACAACCTCGCCCTGGTGGGAGCATGGCGCGCCGGACGGTCCCGGAGCGCGCCGCCCCGCCTCGTGACGACCGCGGTGGAGCACAGCGCGGTCCTCGAGGCCGCGCGGTGGCTTCGTGAGGCAGAGGGCGCCGAGGTGCGCGAGCTCGACGTGTCGCCGGACGGTCGCCTCGATCTCGACGCGCTCGAGGAGGCGCTCGACGGCACCCCGGCGCTCCTGTCGATCATGAGCGTGAACAACGAGACCGGCCTCCGCCTTCCGGTCGCGGAGGCGGCGGCGCTCGCCCGTGCGCGGGGCGCGCTCGTGCACACCGACGCCGCGCAGGCGGTCGGGAAGATCCCGCTCTCCATCGCCGAGGCTTCCGTGGACCTGCTCACGGCGACCGGTCACAAGATCAACGGGCCGAAGGGGACGGGGATCCTCTTCGTGCGCGAGGGCACGGTCCTCGAGCCCCTGCTGCACGGCGGTGGGCAGGAGCGCGGGCTGCGTCCGGGCACCGAGGACGTGGCCGGAGCCGTGGGCTTCGCCTGCGCCCTACGGCTCGCCGTCGCGGAGCAGGCGGAGTCCGCCCGTCGGCTCGAGACGATCCGCTCGTCCTTCGGGCGGGCGATCCGGGACGCGATCCCGGGCGCGCGTGTGAACGGCTCGGGGGGTCCGCGCGCGCCCCACGTCTCCAGCCTCGGCCTTCCGGTCGAGGACGGGGCCGCGCTCCTGATGGCGCTCGATCTGGAGGGCGTTGCGGTCTCGGGCGGGTCCGCGTGCCACAGCGGCGCGGAGTCGAGCAGCCATGTCATCGCGGCGCTGTACGGCCCCGACGACCCGATGGCCACGGTCCGCTTCTCCTTCGGCCTCGGCACCACGGAGGAGGACGCGCTCGCCGCGGTCGCCGTCACCCGCGAGGTGGTTGGCCGCTTCTCGCCCCGTGCGGCCCGAGCGGCGCCGTGAGCCGGGTGCTCGTCGCGATGTCCGGCGGGGTGGACTCCTCGGTCGCCGCCGCGCTGCTCGTCGAGGCCGGCCATGAGGTCGTCGGCGTAACGATGAAGACGTTCTGCTACTCCGAAACGCCGGCGCACGGGAAGACGTGCTGTGGCCTGGACGGGATCGCGGATGCGAAGCGGGTGGCCGACGCGCTCGGGATCGTCCACTACGTCTTCGACGTGGAGGAGGACTTCACTCGCGACGTCATCGACGACTTCGTCGCGGAGTATGCCCGCGGCCGCACCCCGAATCCGTGCGTGCGCTGCAACTCGAACACGAAGTTCCGCGACCTCATGGCCCGCGGACGATTGCTCGGCTGCGACCGGATCGCGACCGGGCACTACGTCCGCATTGAGGACGGAGGCGAGGGCCCGCGACTCGCTCGGGGGCGCGATCTCTCGAAGGACCAGTCGTACTTCCTCTGGGGCCTCCCTGCGGAGATGCTGCCCCACCTGCTCTTCCCGCTCGGCGCGCTCACGAAGACCGAGGTCCGGGAGCGCGCCCGTGCCCTCGCCCTCGCGACGGCGGAGAAGCCGGAGTCGCAGGAGATCTGCTTCGTGCCGACCGGCGACTACCGGGACCTCCTGCGCCGACGTCTGGACGGGGCACACCCCGCTCTGGAGCCGGGCGCGATCGTCGCGACGGACGGACGCGAGCTGGGACGCCACGAAGGCTTCGCCGGCTTCACGGTCGGCCAGCGCCGCGGGCTCGGCGGCGGGTTCTCGGAGCCGATGTACGTCGTCGAGATCCGCCCCGGAGCCCGCGAGGTCGTCGTGGGCACCCGCGAGGAGCTGGGCCGCGACGTCGTCCGCGTCGGGGAGCTGAACTGGGTGGAGGCCGAACCACCCGTCCCCGGCGCACGGGTGAGCGTGCAGCTGCGCTACCGGGCGCCTGCGGTCGAGGCGGAGGTCGAAGCCGTCGGCGACGAGCTCCTCCTTCGGCTTCGGGAGCCTCAGCCCGCGGTGACACCCGGGCAGTCGGCCGTCCTCTTCACGGGGGATCGGGTGCTCGGCGGCGGTCGGATCGAGCGAGCGTGGCGCGTGTCCGACGTCAGTGCTTGAGGCCCGTCGCCTCCGCGAACTCCTCCATCGCCTTGAGCTCCTCGTCCGTGAGCTCGTCCGGCACCGACACCACGACCTCGACGTATTGGTCGCCGATCCGGTCGGCCTTCTGGATCCCCTGACCCCGGATCCGGAACTTCGTCCCCGACTGCGTGCCCTTCGGGATCCGGAGCACGACCTTCTTCCCCGAGATCGTACGCACCCGGATCTTCGAGCCGAGCGTCGCCTGCACGATGTTGATCGGGACCTTCACGTGCACGTCGAGTCCGTCGCGCCGGAAGAAGGAGTGCGGCTTCACCTTGTAGGTGATGACGAGGTCTCCGGGGGGACCTCCCGCCCGGCCCCGCTCCCCCTGGCCCGAGAGCCGCACCTTCGAGCCCGTCTCGACACCGGGCCGGACGTTGATCGAGATCTTGCGCTGCTGCCGGACCGACCCTCGGCCGGAGCACGACGGACACGGAATCTCCGGGATCTTGCCCCGTCCGAAGCACGCCGGGCAGGGGCGCTTCACCGCGAAGCCTCCCTGGCCGAAGGAGACCGTGCCGCTCCCCAGACACTCCTCGCACCGCTTCACCTCGGTGCCCGGCTTCGCCCCGTCTCCACCGCAGGTGGCGCAGTCTTCGGTGATCGCGACGTCGACGGAGATCTTCCCTCCACGGGCGGCGGTCAGGAAGGGGATCTCGACGACGTACTCGACGTTCTGGCCTTTCTGCCGAGGCGGGCTCCTGCGCGTTCCGGCCCCGGACGACCCGTCGGGCGCCTTCTTGCCGAGGTCGAAGAGCGAGCTGAAGAGATCCGAGATGTTTCCGAAGCCGCCCTGAAGGTCCTCGAACGAGAAGTCCGGCGCGCCCGCCCCGCCCGGCGGCGACCGGCGGGCACCCCCCCGCCCGCCCCCGAAGCCCAGCGACCCGAGACGCCGCATCTGGTCGTACTTCTTGCGCTTCTCCGCGTCGCTCAGGATCGCGTACGCCTCCCCGATCTCCTTGAAGCGCTCGGCGGCCTTCGGGTCGCCCCGGTTGGCGTCCGGATGGTTTTCCTTGGCCAGCTTCCGGTAGGCTTTCTTGATCTCTTCCGGTGACGCCTTCTCGCCGACCCCGAGGACCTCGTAGAAGTCCTTGCCCGAGGCGGCCATCTCAGCCCGACGTGTAGACGCTCACCCGCGCGGGCCGGATGAGATTGCCCTTGAGCGCGTACCCCTTCTGGAAGACCTGGGCGACGGTGTCGACCTGCTCCTCCTCCTCGGCCGGCACGCGCATCATCGCCTCCATGAGCTCCGGGTCGAACGCCGCTCCCTCCGGTTCGATCGTCTCGACGCTCGCGTCGTCGAGCTGACGGACGAACTTCCGCTCCACGAGGTCGATCCCCTCCATGATCGTCTCGACCGTGGCGTTCGAGAGGTCGAGCTGGGCGACGCGCTGGAGGTCGTCGAGCACGTCGAGGAGCCGCCCCACGAGATCGGCTTGCGCACGGCCCCACGCCGCGAGGCGCTCCTGCTCGCTCCGGCGCTTGAAGTTGTTGAACTCCGCGACCAGACGCAGGTGACGGTCGTTGAGATCCTCGAACTCCTCGCGCAGCGCGATGAGCTCCGTCTGAACCTGTCCGGAAGCGGGGACGTCGGAGCGGACGCCATCCCCCGGCTCGGAAACCGGTGGGCTCACCGGGTCTTCGTCCGCGGGGGCCTCGGCGTCCACATCGGGCTGCTCTCTTTTGTCCGCAGACTCACTCGCTGTAAAAGCCTCGCTCTCCACGACCGTCCGGTCCTGGGAGGCCAAGGCCAAGGCGGAGCCGCTCTCG
>JANQME010000324.1 GCA_028280205.1 Longimicrobiales bacterium | reverse complement strand
AGCAGACGCTCGATCGCTTCGGTGCGAGGTACGAGAAGCTCGATCGCGACGAGCTCATCGGGCGGACCGCCCGGCTCCTCGCGGAGGAGAACGTGATCGGGTGGTTCAACGGGCGCATGGAGTTCGGACCGCGTGCGCTCGGGAGCCGGAGCATCATCGGGGATCCGCGCAGCCCGGCGATGCAGAAGAAGATGAATTTGAAGATCAAGTACCGGGAGAGCTTCCGGCCGTTCGCGCCCAGCGTCCTGGAGCACCGCGCCCCGGACTACTTCGATCTCGACGCGGAGTCACCCTACATGCTCCTCGTCAGCCCGGTCCGCGAGGAGCGGCGCAAGCCGATGACGGAGGAGCAGAAGGCGCTCTTCGGCATCGAGAAGCTGAACGTCCCTCGGTCAGACGTCCCGGCCATCACCCACGTGGACTACTCGGCGAGGGTCCAGACCGTCAGCCGGGAGCGGAGCCCGGACTACTTCGATCTCATCTCCAGGTTCGACGAGCTGACCGGATGCGGACTGGTGGTCAACACCTCGTTCAACGTCCGGGGCGAGCCGATCGTCTGCACTCCGGAGGACGCGTACGTGTGCTTCATGCGTACCGAGATGGACTACCTGGTCGTCGGACCGTACCTGCTCGACAAGCGCGAGCAGCCCGAACTCGTCGAGGAGCGAGACTGGCGTGATGAATTCGAGCTCGACTGAGTTCACCGCGAAGGACGGCCGAAGCTTCGCCTTCCCGGTCGGTACCGCCTTCCTTCTCCTCGCCGCGCTGCTCTGGTGGCGGGACAAGCAGCTCGCCATGCAGATCACGGGAGGGCTCGGCGTCACCCTCTACGTGCTGGGAGCGATCATCCCCGGCAGGCTCGGTCCGGTGTATCGCGGCTGGATGAAGATGGCGCTCGCGATCTCGAAGGTGACGACGCCGATCTTCATGGGGCTGGTGTACTTTGTAGTGCTGACGCCCACGGGCCTCTTGATGAAGCTCTTCGGACGACGGCCCATGGTGCACGAGCCCGAGGACGAGGGGTTCTGGAAGTCGACGTCCGGTCGTCCGACAAGCGACCTTTCGCGACAGTTCTGACCGATCCAGTAAGTAGAGACGGACGATGAGTCTGCTGAAAGAGCTCTGGGCCTTCATGAGGGTCCGCAAGAAGTGGTGGCTGTTGCCCATCATCCTGGTGATGATGACGGTCGGACTCCTGCTGGTCTTCGCACAGGGGTCGGCGCTCGCGCCCTTCATCTATACGATCTTCTAGCCTCTGCCACCTCATGCCCACCCTCACCTTCCACGGCCACGCCACCTTCTCGGTCGAGACCGATGAAGGCGTGCATCTCGTCGTCGACCCGTTCTTCACGGACAACCCGGTCTTCGAGGGGTCCCTGGACGAGATCGACGCCGACTTCATCCTTCTGACCCACGGCCACCAGGACCACGTAGCCGACGCGATCCCGCTGGCCGAGCGGACGGGCGCGACGATCATCGCGTCGTACGAGATCGCGTCGTACATGGAGAACCACGGACTGACGGCGAGCCCCCAACACATCGGCGGCGGCGTCCAGTACCCGTTCGGCCACGTGAAGATGACGGCGGCCCTCCACGGGGGGATGGTCCAGCTTCCGAACGCCGAGTCGTTCACGACGGTGCCGGGCGGCTTCCTCGTCCGGCTGGGCTCCGGCGACCGGCTCTACTTCGCCGGTGACACCGCGCTGCTCACCGACATGCAGCTTCTGCGCGGGAAGGTGGACGTGGCGATCCTGCCCATCGGCGATCGCTTCACGATGGGCCCGGAGGACGCCGTGACGGCGGTGGACTTCATCGAGCCGAAGGTCGTGATACCGTGCCACTACGACACGTGGCCGCCGATCGAGCAGGATCCGCAGGCGTTCGCCACGGCGGTGGGTGACCGCGCGCGCGTGCGGATCATGAAGCCCGGCGACCGCTACGACGTCTGACGCCCCCCTGCTGGTGTTCGGGGCCGACGAACCGCCGGGCGAGTCGGGCCAAGGCCCCGACTCCACCCTCGCGTGGCGCCTGATCGTCGATCCGCCTCGTTCGGGTGCGCTCAACATGGCGCTCGACGAGGCCCTCGCGCGCAGGCTCGAATCGGATCAGGCGGTCTTCCGGCTCTACTCGTGGTCGTGCCCTACGATTTCCCTCGGGCGTAACGAGCCCACACGGCAGACTTCGCCCTCGGAAGTGGACATTCCGTTGGTGCGCCGGCCGACGGGGGGACGAGCGGTACTCCACGAAGCCGAGGTTACGTATGCCGTCGTCGTGCCCGCCCGCTCGCTGGGCGGCGCACGAGCCACGTACTCGGCGGTGAACCGGGCCCTGGCGCGGGGGCCCGAGGCCCTCGGGGCCCCGGTTCGGCTCGCGGCCGCCCGCGAAGGCGCGCAAGCGCTCCCGCCGGAGGCCGGTCCCTGCTTCGACGTTCCGGCCCCCGGCGAGATCGTGGCCGGCGGGCGCAAGCTGGTGGGCTCGGCCCAGGTTCGTTTCGACGACGTCCTTCTCCAGCACGGCTCCATCCTGCTGACGGGCACGCAGGCCGGGCTCGGCGTCCTTTCCTCGGGAGCGGCCGGTGGCCCGGACCCGATGACGCTCGGAGAGCTCGTCGAAGACGTCGACTTCGATTCCGTGGCGATGGCGCTCGCGAGCGCCATGGAGCATTCATTTGGTAGTACGTGGAGCCGTGGGACGTACACTAAGGACGAGATGGAGGCGGCTCGCGCCCTCGTGGAGGAGAAGTACTCGACGCCGGAGTGGACGTGGCGCCGTTGACCTCGTGACCGCGCAGGTGAGAGTTAGCCTCGAGCACGCTCCTCGGGGCCCGAGAGGGAAGGACGCCCATGCGAACTCGAACGCGATGCCTCGTGCCCCCGCTCGTTCCGGTGGTCCTTCTGCTCGTCGGGTGCGGGGACGGCGGCTCGGCGCCAGGCCTTTTGACCGATCCGTTCTGCGAGTCGGTGCTCCCGCGGGTGGACGCGTTCGTCGCAGAGGCTCGCGCCTCGCGGCCCGTCCCCGACGACCCGCGCTACGGGGGCACCGTGACGGTGGGTGGCATCGCGGAGTTCGAGGGTGGGATGAACGTACTCACGGCGCGGAGCGCGGAGGGGGTCCAGCAGCAGCAGTTCGTGAACCTCATGACGCTCATCGCCTACGACGAGCGCTTCGAGCCCCGACCTTACCTCGCCGAGTCGTGGGAGGTGGCGGACGACACCTCGTCGATCACCTTCCGGCTCCGCGACGACGTCTTCTGGCACGACGGCGAGCGCACGGTCGCCGAGGACGTCGCCTTCACGTACCGGCTGGTGACGGATCCGGAATCAGACTACGCGAACGCCAACTACTGGGACTCGTACGTCCGCGGCGACGAGGGGCTGGAGGTTGTCGACTCCCTCACGCTCCGCGTCCGGCTCCGGCCCCACGCCGAATTCCTCGATCCCTGGAGGACCCTCCCGATCCTGCCCGCACACCTGCTCGGTGGGCTGCCGCCTGACAGTCTGGACGGTCACCCGTTCGGGACGCGCTGCCCGGTGGGCAACGGTCCGTTCGTCTTCCGGGCGCACCAGGATCAGGAGTACTGGGAGTTCGACGCCAACCCCGCCTTCCCCGAAGAGCTCGGCGGCCGTCCGTTCGTGGACCGCTACGTCTACCGGGTGATCCCCGAGCAGTCCACGCTCCTCGCCGAGCTGCTGACCGGCGGCATCGACGTGTACATCCAGCTCCACCCGGACCAGGCTCAACGGGTGATCGACGACCCGGGGACCGAGCTGATCCGGTTCACGGGTCGGGCCTACACCTTCGTCTCGTGGAATGCGCGCGTGCCGCGGCTGTCGGACCCGCGCGTGCGCAGGGCGTTCACGATGGCGCTGGATCGCGAGAGTCTCGTGGATGGGATTCTGCTCGGGTACGGCGAGGTGGCGCGTGCGAGCGTGCCTCCGTTCCACTGGGCGTACGACTCGGAGCTGCCGGGGCTCCCGTACGACCCGGCGGCGGCGCGCGCCCTCCTCGCGGAGGCCGGCTGGGTGAATCGAGACGATGATCCGTGGCTTGAGAACGCGGCTGGGGAGGAGCTCGAGTTCACGGTGAAGTACAACGACGGCGCGGGCGTGCGCGCCGACGTCGCTCAGGTCATGCAGGCCCAGCTCGGCGAGCTCGGCGTGCGGGTTCTGCCTCAGGCGATGGAGATGACCAGCCTCATCGCCATGGTGGTGGATGACGAGCAGCGGCAGGCCGTCGAGGGCCGCAGCCCGGTGGAGGCGGTCGTGCTGGGGTGGACGGTCGACTTCCGGCTCGACGACATCGACCTCTTCCACTCCGACCGGATCGACGGCCGCTGGGCGTGGACCGGAACGCGGAATCCGGAGATGGACCGCCTCATCCTCGCACTCCAGCGGGTTACCGACCGCAGTCAGGCGCTCGCACTGTGGCGGGAGTACCAGGAGGCCCTTGTCGAGGAGCAGCCGTACACCTTCCTCTTCTATCAGGACCGCACGACCGGTGTTCGAAACCGGATGCGCGCGGTGGAGATGGATGCGCGCGGCGAGTGGCAGAACCTCCGTTCCTGGTACCTGGACCCGGCGAGCCGCTGAACGAGCCACTCCTGTCGGTCCGGGAGCTGCGGACGTCCTTCATTACCGACTCGCAGGAACCGGCACGGGCCGTCGACGGCGTCTCCTTCGACGTGCACGCCGGCGAGACGGTGGGGATCGTGGGCGAGTCCGGGTGCGGAAAGACCGTCACCTCGCTCTCGATCCTCGGCCTGTTGCCCAGGGGCAAGGCACGGATCGAGGAAGGCTCCTCCGTGCTCTTCGACGGCGAGGAGCTCGTCGGTGCGGGGGAGAGGCGGATGCGGGAGATGCGCGGCAACGAGATTGCGATGGTCTTCCAGGAGCCCGCGACGTCGCTGAACCCGGTGTACCCGGTGGGCGAGCAGATCGCGGAGGCGTTGCGGCTCCATCGCGGGATCGATCGACGCCGCGCGCGCGCCGAGACCCTCCGGCTGCTCGACGAGGTCGGGATTCCGGATCCGCCGAAGCGGATCGACCAGTATCCCCACGAGCTGTCGGGCGGGATGCGCCAGCGCGTCATGATCGCGATGGCGCTCTCCTGCGAGCCGCGACTCCTGATCGCGGACGAGCCCACGACCGCGCTCGACGTGACGATCCAGGCCCAGATTCTGGCTCTTCTGGCCGAGCTGCGTGAGCGGCACGGCATGGCCGTTCTGCTCATCACGCACGATCTCGGTGTGGTCGCCGAGGTCTGCGACCGCGTGGTCGTCATGTACGCGGGTCAGGTCGTGGAGAGCGGAGGCGTCGAGTCGATCTTTCGCGACCCGAGACACCCCTACACGAGGGGCCTGCTCGCGTCGCTCCCGTCGATGGGCTCGCCTCGGCGCAGGCTCGAGCCGATTCCGGGCACGGTTCCGGGCCCGACTGCGTGGCCCGAAGGGTGTCGCTTCCGTCCGCGCTGCGCGCTCGCCGATGCGCCGTGCCGTGAGGAGCAGTCTCTGATCCGGGTGGAGCCGGACGACTCCGGGGCGGACCGCACCGCGCGCTGCTGGCGGGCGCGGGCGTGAGCAGCCCGTTGGAGTGTGGCGCGCCGAGTGGCGGGCCGGAGGGGGAGAGCACCGCCCGGCGTGCACGAACCTCGATCGATCGCTCGGGCGAGCCTCTTCTGTCCGTCCGCGATCTCGCCGTACGCTTTCCGCTGCGTGTGGGGGCGTTCGGGCGGGTCCGCGAGGAGGTTCTGGCGGTGGACGGAGTCTCGTTCGACATCTGGCCCGGGGAGACGCTCGGACTGGTCGGGGAGTCGGGGTGCGGCAAGTCCACCACGGCGCGGGCCATCCTTCGGCTCCTGGACGCCAACGAGGGAAGGATCGTCTTCGACGGCCTGGACGTCGGGTCGCTCGACCGGGCGGGGCTGCGCGCGCTCCGGAGTCGGGTACAGATCGTCTTCCAGGATCCGTTCGGCTCTCTCGACCCCCGCATGAGCGTGGGGAGCATGCTCCAGGAGGCGCTGACGGCACACCGCCGGCGCGGCTCGAATCCCCGCGCTCGCGCCGGCGAGCTCCTCGAGCGCGTCGGGCTGGCGGCGGGAGACCTCGGACGCTTCCCTCACGAGTTCAGTGGGGGCCAGCGGCAGAGGTTGGGGATTGCGCGGGCGCTGTCCGTGGAGCCCGACTTCCTGGTGCTGGACGAGCCGGTGAGCGCGCTCGACGTCTCGGTGCAGGCGCAGGTCATCAACCTTCTGGACGACCTGCAGCGCGACCTGGGGCTCACCTACCTCTTCATCGCGCACGACCTCGCCCTGGTCGAGCACGTGAGCGACCGCGTGGCCGTGATGTATCTCGGCCGCATTGTCGAGATCGGCGGGACGGACGTGCTGTACGATGATCCGCGACACCCTTACACGCAGGCCCTCCTCGCCGCCGTGCCGCGGCCGGATCCGTCCGGCCGCGGAAAGCGGAGGCGCATCGCGCTGCCCGAGGCGGAATCCGATCCGGCGGTGCAGGGTTCAGCGTGCCCCTTCGAGCCGCGCTGTCCGCACCCCCTGAAAGACGAGTTGTGCAAGGACGTATTACCCCCCATGAAGGGGGGTGCGGACGGGCATTTCGCGGCCTGTCATCACCAGCGTTTCAGGCTCGAAACGAGGGGTTGACACCTTTTTCGGGCCGCGTCATGTTGCGACCCTCTTGTCCCCCCGCCCTTCCGGCCATCGCCGGGAGGGCTCTGTCACGACCAAACCGAAGAACACGGCTGGAGGTTTCCCTTGGTGCAACTGTACGCTGCCCTCATGCAGATCCCGGGCATGGACTCTCCTGAGCTTACCTGGCAGGAGCAGCTCGCCGTCAACTGGGAAGGTATGGGCTTCATGCGGTGGCCTCTGGCGTTCTGTCTCGGCCTGGGCATTGTGGTCATCATCGTGAAGTTCGTCACGCTCACGGCGAAGGCGTCCTCGACGAAGCGCATTCTCAAGGACGTCGACGAGCTCCTGACGCAGCAGCGCATCCGCGAGGCTCTCGAGCTCACCCGCGACACCGACTCCCCGGCCGCGAACATCCTCTATGCGGGGCTGGAGCGTCACGAGGAGGGAACGGAGCGCGTCATGAAGGCGATCGAGAACCAGGGCCTCATCGAGATGAGCAAGCTCGAGAAAGGTCTCGTGGTGCTCGCGACGCTCACGAACATCGCGCCGCTCCTCGGCTTCCTGGGCACCGTGATCGGAATGATCATCGCATTCCAGTCGATCGAGGCGGCCGGCGAGGTCGAGGCGACGCTGGTTGCGGGCGGCATCAAGGTCGCGCTGCTCACGACGGCGGCCGGCCTGGTCATCGCGATTCCCGTGTCGGTCGGTCACAACTACTTCGTGGCACGGATCGACAGCCTCGTGATCGACATGGAGGAGTCGGCCCAGAAGATGGTCGACACCCTGCACGCGATCGAGACGGGTCGCGCCGGCTGACGTTCGCGGTTCCGCACGAAGGGCCGGAGGCCACCCCGTTCGATCGGGGTGGCCTCTTTTCTCTTCCGGCGTGTCGTAGGTCCGGCTAGAACTCCACACCGCCGGACGGTTATTCTAGACGGGGAGCCGCTCGCGGTGCACGCATGCGGCTCCACGTCTCCCTTCCGCGCTCGGCCGCCCATGAAGTACCGCCTCTGCACCCTCGCCTTCGCCGTCCTCCTCACGGGCGCGGTCTCGGGTGGCCGGCCGGCTCCGGGTGCCGATCGTTCGGGCTCGTCGGCAGAAGCGCTCATCGCGCGGAGCACCCTATCCGATTCGGCGCTCGACGAGCTGGCTGTCGGACGCTTCTGGCACGCTGCGAGGATCATGCGCGCCGAGGGTGCGGCCGAGGGCGAGCCGATCGATCGGCTCATGCTCGCTCGAGCCGAAGCCGGGTGGGAGAACTGGGGGGCGGTTCTCGAGTTGCTCGAGGGCGTGCCGTGGCTCGGCGACGTGGGTGGAGCCGAGGGGATCTACCTGTTGGGCCGGTCGCTCGAGGACGTCGAGCGGTGGGGCGAAGCGCTCGAGCAGTACGTCGCGTTCGCCTCACACGTCGGTGCCGGCTCCCCTCGCGGGGTTCCGGCTGCCGCGCGAGGAGCCCGGGCCGCGTGGCACGCCGGCGACCAGGCGCAGGCACTCGAGTTGCTCGCCGGGCTGCGGGGGTCGCCGGCCGTGCGGAGCTGGACTGCCGTGGAGCTGGCGCTTTTTGCCTCGGAGTCGGGTGATCCGGCCGGCGTCGCGGCGCTCACCGACCACGCGATCGAACCGTCTGCCGCGCGTATGCTGTGGAGAGCGGGGGCGGACGCCCTGCTCGCGGCCGGTGACTCGATCGATGCGTTGGAGTCGTTCACCGCGCTCCATGAGGCGCAGACGACCGGCCGGCGCGCGGTCGCGGCGGTCGAGCTGGGCCGACTGCGCCTCGCCGCGGGCGATACCGCTCTCGCGGTCCCGTTGCTGGAGGAGGGGTTCGAGTCCGCGCGAAGCTCGGCACGCGTCCGCGCCGCAGCGGCCCTCGCGGACCTCGGCGGTCACGGCCTGGAGCGCACGCTCGAGTTCGCAAGGATCCTCGACCGTGCGGGCGACGGAGCTCGGACGCTGCGAACGTACGATCGCGCCGGCGTGCTCGCTTCGTCGGCCGGGGTCGAGCTTCCCGAAGCCAACCGGCTGGAGCGGGCTCGCCTCATGGCCACGGTGCGGAGCCGCCAGGCCGAGGCGCTCGACGAATTCCGTGCGATTCGCGAGAGCACGCAGAGCGACCGCATCGGAGCGCGCAACCTGTCCGTCTGGTCCGCGATGCGCGGCCGTCAGGGCATGGACGCCCAGGTCCGCACGCTCCGTCGCTGGCTCCTGGAGGAGTATCCGTCGAGCTCCGAGGCCGCCGAGGTGGCCTGGATGCTCGGATCGAACGCCGAGGCGCGTGGGTCGCTCGACACGGCTCTCAGGCACTACGCGTTCCTCGCGGAGAACGTCCGGACGCACGCCCGCGCCGGACAGGCACGCATGCGCGCCGGCCAGATCCACCTCCGGCGAGGTGACCGTGAGGTCGCCGCGGAGGTCTACGAGCAGTACCTCGCAGACTTCCCCACCGGACGGCGTTGGCAGGAGGCTGCCTACTGGGCCGGTCGCACCCGGCTCGAGCTGGGAGACACGACAGCGGGGGAAGCCCACCTTCGACACGTGCTGACCCAGCCGATCGAGTACTACGCCGTGATGTCGGCCGAGCTGCTCGGCGAGGAGTTCGCCGTGAACCTCCCGGAGGGCGAGGGCCCGATGGAGCCGGGGTGGCTTACGGCGGGCCTCGCTCGTCTGGATCTTCTCACCGAGTCGGGGCTCGAGCGTGGAGCCCAGGCGGAGGTGGATCGGCTGAGGAGTCGTGCCGGAGACGACCGTGGCCCCCGGCTGCGGCTGGCCGAGGCGCTGATCGAACGTGGGCGGACGATCGACGGCATCAACCTGGGGTGGGCGCTCCTGGAGGACGAGGGTGGGTGGGACCGTCGGATTCTCCACGTCACATACCCCTTCCCCTATCGCGAGCTGGTCCGGAGGGAAGCGGCGGAGTGGGGGATCGATCCGTTCATGATGGCCGCCATCATCCGCCAGGAGTCGGCGTTCAAGGCGGACATCGTGAGCCACGCCGGCGCGATCGGGCTCATGCAGGTCATGCCCCCCACCGGTGCCCAGCTCGCCAGGGCGCACGGCCCCGACGGCTTCTCGCGCGAGTCGCTCACCCGCCCGGAGGTCAACCTCCATCTGGGCGCGGCGTTCTTCGTCGAGATGAGCCGACGGTACGACCATCAACTCCCGCTCGTGCTTTCCGCCTACAACGCCGGCCCCACCCGCGCGACGCGGTGGAGGCGGTATCCGGAAGCCGTCGACCCGTTGCGCTTCACGGAGCGAATCCCCTTCACGGAGACGCGCGGGTACGTGAAGAGTGTGCGCCGCAATTTTGGGCTGTATCGGGCGCTCTACGACGATCAGTAGCGGGCTCCGACGACCCGCGTTCCGGTGGCCGTCGATGGAGATCCGCGGATTCATTGACCCGACCGCAGTCTCGCTTGCGCACCCGCCCGACGGCGGGCCAAGATGGGATACTGCCATGAGCATCATGGCGCTTGTCGACTCGGGCGGAGGTAGCCGCATGAAAGGGACCGTGAAGTGGTTCAACGACTCGAAGGGGTATGGCTTCATCGAACAGCCCGATGGTGAAGACGTCTTCGTCCACTTCTCGGCCATCGAGGCGGACGGCTTCCGTACGCTGACCGAGGGAGAAGAGGTGGAGTTCGAGATCCGCGACTCCGAGAGAGGGAAGCAGGCGGCGCACGTGGTGCGGGCCTGACCCGAACACTCGAAAGGTCCCGAGGGGCCTCGCGACCTCCGGTCGCGGGGCCTTTCTCATTGCCCCCGGCCCCACCGGGGTCGCCCCGCATCCCGAGCCGCAACCCACCCCGTCCGTGCAGATTCCCCCGAAGACCAAGCCCCGCATCTTCCTGGTCGACGCGTATGCGCTGATCTACCGCTCCTACTACGCCTTCATCCGCCGCCCCCTCACGAACTCCGCGGGTGAGAATACGTCGGCTCCATTCGGATTCACCCGCTTCCTGCTCGACATCCGGGAGCAGTTCGAGCCCGACTACCTGGCGATCGTCTTCGACGCGGGCGACTCGTTCCGCGACGAGGAGTATCCGGAGTACAAGGCGACGCGCGAGAAGATGCCCGACGATCTTCGGGCGAGCCTCGGTCGCATCCGCGACATCGTGGAGGGCTTCAACGATCCGGTCGTCGAGTTGGACGGGTACGAGGCGGACGACGTGATCGGCACGCTCGCCCTGCAGGCTCGGGAGGTGGGGCTCGAGGCGGTGATCGTCTCGGGCGACAAGGACTTCTATCAACTGGTCGGACCGGGCGTACACCTCATGAACCCGGGCCGGGGGGGCGCCACCGGTGTCGCGGCCGAGTGGGTGACCGAGGAGAACGCGGCCGAGAAGTTCGGAATTCCGCCGGCACAGGTGGCCGACTACCTCGCGCTCGTGGGTGACTCGTCGGACAATGTGCCGGGCGCGCGCGGCGTGGGTCCGAAAACGGCGGTCAAGCTGCTCGAGCAGTATCCGTCGATCGAGGCCCTCCTCGACCATGCGGACGAGTTGAAGCCGCCGAAGGCGGCGCAGTCACTCGGTGAAAACGCGGAGGATGTGCGGCTGTCCAAGCGCCTCGTCACGATCATGACGGATCTCGATGTCTCGCTGGACCTCGAGGCACTTCGGGTCCAGGAGCCGGATGCGGCGCGGTTGCGCGACATCTTCGTGGAGCTCGAGTTCCGTACCCTCGCCGACGAGTTCGGGAAGGCCGCGCGGGAGAGCCTGGGCGAGGACGGCGAGGCACACATCGGCGCCGCGAACGAGACCACGGAGTACCGTACCGTGGATGCCGCCATGGAGGTCTCGGAGCTGGTGAGTCGGCTGCGCGAGCGGCTGGCGGCCGAGTCGGGACCCGGTGCGACGGGTCTGTCGATCGCCGTGCAGAGCTCCCACCCCGATCCGCTGCGGGGAGAGCCGGTGGGGATCGCGCTCCGTCTGCAGCGTGGCGAGGCGTGGTACCTCCCGCTGGGTCACCGACAGCCGTTCGAGCTGACGTTCGAGGGCGAGGGAGCCGCCGCCGTGCGCAACCTGCCTGCGTGGGACGACCCGTCGATGCAGGGGCTCCGCGACCTGCTCGAGGACGATGTGGTGCCGAAGGTCGGCCACGACGTGAAGCAGGCGTTGATTGCGCTTTCGCGGGTCGGGATCCGGCTCGACGGGCTCGCCTTCGATACGATGATCGCGAGCTACGTGCTGGACCCCGGCCGCCGCGGCCACGAGCTGCGGATGCTCTCGATGGATCTCCTCTCCCACAAGCCGATCGAGCGCTCCGACGTGACCGGGTCCGGGAAGGACGCCATCTCCTTCGCGGACGTTCCGGTCGAGCGCGCCCGGGACTACGCGTGCGAGGCGGCGGACGTGACCGGCCGGCTCGGAGCTCACTTCCGGGACCGCCTGGAGGATGCGGAGCTCTCGGCGCTCGTCACCGAGCTCGAGATGCCACTCGTCCCGGTGCTGGCCCGGATGGAGATCGCCGGCATCGCGATCGACGACGACTTTTTCCGCGCGATGCGTGCTCGGCTGAAGCGTGAGCTCGACCAGATCCGCGACGAGATCTACAAGCTGGCGGGCGGCGACTTCAACCTGAACTCGACGGTGCAGCTTCGGCAGGTGCTCTTCGAGCGGCTCGAGCTCCCCGTCCTGAAGAAGACGAAGACCGGACCCTCCACCGACGCCTCGGTCCTGGAGGAGCTCGCCGCGATGGGGCATGCCGTCCCCCGTCTCATGATGGAGTACCGTGAGCTGGAGAAGCTCCGCTCCACGTACGTCGACGCGCTTCCGCGGCTCGTGAACGAGCGGACCGGCCGCATCCACACGCACTTCAACCAGACGGTGGCCGCAACCGGACGCCTCTCGTCGAGCGATCCGAACCTCCAGAACATTCCGATCCGCACCGACCTGGGACGTGAGATCCGGAAGGGCTTCGTGGCAGCCCCGGATCACCTCTTCCTGGGCGTGGACTACTCGCAGATCGAGCTGCGTGTCCTGGCGCACTTCAGCGGCGACGAGGCGTTCGTGACCGCGTTCACGCGAGGGATCGACGTCCACCGCCAGACCGCATCCGTGATCTTCGACGTACCGGTCGACGGGGTGAGCGCCGCGCAGCGGGCGCAGGCCAAGACGGTCAACTTCGCGACGCTCTACGGACAAGGGCCGTTTTCGCTCGCCCGTCAGCTCGGCATCTCGCGTGAGGAGGCGAAGGCTTTCATCCAGACGTACTTCGAGCGCTTCGAGGGCGTGCGGGACTTCCTGGACGCTCAGGTCGAGATGGCGAAGGAGTTCGGGTACGTCGAGACGCTCATGGGGCGCCGCCGGTACGTGCCGGAGCTCCGGTCGGGCAACTGGAACATGAGGCAGTTCGGCGAGCGTATCGCCCAGAACACGCCGATCCAGGGCACGGCGGCGGACATGATGAAGAAGGCGATGATCGACGTGCAGGCCGGACTCGACGATTCGGGCTCGGGTGCGCGGATCCTGCTCCAGGTGCACGACGAGCTGCTGCTCGAAGTCCCCGAAGCCGAGATCGACGACGTCCGGGAACGGGTGGTGAGCTGCATGGAAGGGGCGGTGGAGCTGAAGGTGCCCGTCGTGGCCGACTGGGGGGTCGGGCCGGACTGGTACCGGTGCAAGGCGTGATTCGACCGAGGCGCAGTCTCGTCCGCCCATCCGGCTGACCCCGCGTGATCGACTGATTCCTTCGCACGGGCCCGCGTCGCGGGCTGCCCACTCGAAGCGGAGGAACCATGAGCCGGTCCGTGAACAAGATCACCTTGATCGGGAACGTGGGGCGCGATCCCGATATCCAGCAAACGAAGAGCGGTACCAAGGTCGCCCACTTCTCTCTCGCCACGAATCGACGTCCCTCCGCCGGTGCGGACGACGAGGAGCGCACGGACTGGCACCGCCTCACGTTGTGGAACCGTCAGGCCCAGTTCGCCGAGGACTACATTCGGACGGGCGATCGCATCTACGTCGAGGGCCGGCTCGAGTACGACTCGTACGAGAGGGACGGCGTGGTCATCCCCTCCGCGGAGGTCATCGTTCGCGAGGTGGTGCTGCTCAGCTCGAAGAACGCGGCCGCCGATCCGGTCGAGGTGGCGGCGTAGGCAT
>JANQME010000229.1 GCA_028280205.1 Longimicrobiales bacterium | reverse complement strand
ACCTTCGCTCGAGGCTGGAGCCGCTCTTCCCCGACCTGTGGGGGATCCGGGCCCGGCTGTGAGCCGCGCGACGGCCCCGTCGGTGGAGGCGCTCGCCGCCGATCCGAACGCGCTCGCGCCGCACTACTCCGCGTTCCGCGTGTCCGAGCGCCTGCTCCTGACCGGACACTCGCATCAGGCGTGGCCGGACGTGGCGTTCGAGGGCCAGAAGCAGGCGTGGCTCGACGCGGCCGAGCACGTCGACGGCAAGTGGGAGCGGGTGGCGAGGAAGGTCGAGCGGGTGGCGGAGGGGTACCGCGCGCTCATGGGAGGCTGCTCCGGGGACTTCGCGCTGGACGCGAACACCCACGCCCTCGTCGTGCGCTTCCTGTCGACGCTTCCGCTGCGCGATCGACCACGGGTGGTGACCACGGACGGCGAGTTCCACTCCATCCGCCGTCAGCTCGACCGGCTCGCCGAGGAGGGACTCGAGGTGGTGAAGGTGCCGTGGGCTCCGGTGGAGTCCCTCGCCGAGCGGGCGGCCGCCCGCGTCGACGACCGGACCGCGGCGGCGCTCGTCTCGTCCGTCCTCTTCGGCAGTGGGCTGATCGTGCCGGGGCTCCGGGCCGTGGCGGAGGCGTGCGAACGGCACGGGGCCGAGCTGCTCATCGACGCGTACCACTCCCTCGGGGTCGTCCCCTTCGACCTGACCGGCATGGAGCGCGCTTTCGTCGTGGGGGGCGGGTACAAGTACCTGCAGCTCGGCGAGGGCAGTTGTGCGCTGCGCATCCCGCCCGACTGCACCCTCCGGCCGGTCGTGACCGGGTGGTTCGCCGAGTTCGCCGAGCTGGCTGACGCACGCGCCCCCGGAGAGGTCCGGTACGGTCGCGGTGCGGCACGCTTCGCGGGCTCCACCTACGACCCGACGTCGGCGTACCGGGCGGTGTCGGTGCTGGACTTCTTCGACGCCCAGGGGCTCCATCCGCGCTTCCTGCGCGCGGTAAGCCGGCACCAGATTGGGCTCTTGGTGGAGACGTTCCGCGCGCTCGACCTCGATCCCGACGTCGTCCGTCTGCACGCCGACGTCGAGGACGAGCAGCGCGCCGGGTTTCTGGCGCTCGAGGCTCCGGACGCGGCCGGGCTCTTCGAGCGGCTCCTCGAGCGGGGGGTCCGGACCGACTACCGCGACACGGTCCTGCGCTTCGGTCCGGCGCCCTACCTCTCGGACGCTCAGCTCGTCGACGCGATGGAAGCGCTGTCCGAGGTCGTGGACGGCTCGAGCCGGGCCTCGTCGCCGACCCGCACCTCGCCGCCGGCCAGCACGACGCCGTAGACGCCCCCGTTCCAGCTCGGGTCGAGCGCTGCGGTCAGCCCCTCGACCTGCGCGTCCATGCGCTCACAGGGACGGGTCTCACCGTGCACGAGGATGCGCACGTCGCCCAGGGCCAATACCTGCCCGACCGTCCCTTGGAGGCGCACACCGCTCACCATGACGTTGGCGCGTCGCATGAACGGCTCGACCTCCGGCAGGTCGGCGCGGATCCGGTCGAACACCTCCCGCTCGATCACCGTGACCTGACGCTTCGAGCGACCCCGGTTCGCGTCGTGCTCCACCCCCTCGCCCGTGACCATCGTCACCGACTCGGCTGCGTCCATGACGCCGCGGTGCGCCCGCTTGGTCCAGAGCGCCTCGACGTGCCCGCTCACCGGATCATCGCCTCCAGCGCGGCCGGCTCACGGGGCAGCCCGCGCGTGAGCACCTCGGCTCCGTCCTCGGTCACGAGGATCACGTCCTCGACGAAGACGCTGACGCCCAGATCGTGATTGTAGTACCAGGGCTCCACGGTGAAGACCATGCCCGCGGCCAGGGGCTCGCCGGGCAGGGCGGGGTCGCCTGCATTCATGCCGATGTGATGTCCGAAGAAGGAGGGCGTCTGCATGTACTTCTCTTCGTCGTCCGGGATCGCCTCGTACGCGACCGCGGTGAGCTCCGCGAAGGTCGTTCCCGGCCGGATCGCGGCGATGATCGCGTCGGCCACGTCCGTACTGAGCCGCAGCTTCTCCTCCTGCAGCGGGGAGAAGCGGCCGCTCACCGGGAAGGTGCGGCCCACGTCGCTCACGTACCCGTCCACCTCGCACCCGACGTCGAGGATGACGAGCTCGTCGGACTCGAGGGGTCGGTTGCGCCGATCGTAGTGGGCGGCGAGCACGCGCCACGGCCACAGGCTGTTCGGGCCGCCCTTCACGATCGGCGTGAAGGGCATCCGCTGCGCCCCGAGCGAGCGGCACGTCGACTCGAAGACGCCCTGCAGCGTCCGCTCGTCGACGCCCGGGCGTATGCGCACGGCGGTGGCCCGGATCGCCTGCATGGTCGCGTCCGCGGCGATGCGCAGCTTCTCGATCTCGTAGCGGCTCTTGATCATGCGACCCATCGCCACTTCCTCGTACGCGTTCACGAGGCGCACGTCGGGGTGCTCCGTGCGCAGCCGCAGGATCAGCGTCCGCTGGGCGTCGAGGCTGCCGAACGCCGGAAGCGCCGGCTCCGCCAGGGCGCCCGGCGCACCGCCGTTCACGCGAAGCGGGATGCGTGCTCGCACCTTCTGCGCGATGTAGCGGTCGAGCTCCCCGATCGGGCGGTACTCCTCGACGCCGGCGATGCTGCGGAGCTGGAAGTCCGAGAGGAGCGGGCGTCCGGGGAAGTCGTTCGGTCGGCCGGCGTTCTCGAAGCGCGCGTCGGTCTCCGGTAGGAAGAGGATCGAGCGGTCGGTCTCCGCGTCGAGGGCGAGCATGGAGTTTGGGACCTCCAAGCCGGTGTAGTACCAGAAGTCCTCGAGCTGCCGGAACGTGTCTCCGTGCGTGCTGCCGTCGGACGCGGGGACGAGCAGGACGCCACCTCCGCTCTCGCGGAGCAGCCGGATCATGTTCGAGCGCCGGTAGGCGTACTCCTGCGGCCGGAACGGCAGCCGGCGCACCCAGTCGCCGTAGCGCTGCTCCGGAGTGGAGGAGCGGTCGGCCGCCGTGGCGCCGTCGACCGCCGTCGCGCTGTCAACTGCCGTCGCGCTGCCAGCCACCTGCGCCGCGACCGGTGCCCCACCCACGAGGGTCGCCAACGCGCACAGCGTCGCGGGCAGGGAGGGATGGGTGCGCATGAAACCGTGGCCGAAGGTCGGGGAGGCGACGTACGTTGGCCGCGCACTCTTCCAATCGCCAGACCCGGAGACTCCGCTGACCCTCAAGATCCAGATCGAGCTGGTGTACGATCCGGGATGCCCCAACGTCGACGCAGCGCGTGAGGTTCTGACCGAGTGCTGTCGCGCTGCCGAAATCCCCGCGGTCTGGACGGAGTGGAGCACGGACGACCCCGAATGTCCTCACTACGCCCGGAACTTCGGGTCTCCGTCGATCCTGGTGAACGGCGAGGACGTGGCCCCGGGACCCCACCCGTGGGCGGAGCGCGAGCCGGGCGACGGGCCTCGGTCCCGGGTCTACCGGGACGGAGATGCGATCGTGCGGACGCCTCCGGCGAACCGGGTCGCCCTGGCGATCGCCCGGGCGATGCAGCCGGAGGTGGGGTAGCCTGGGCGAGCGCGTCAGTAGTCGAACGTGCTCCTCATGATGAGGATGAGCGCGTTGCCCTCGGGGCCCTCGTAGCTGCGCGTGGAGCCGAGCACGAGGGTCTGCCCGTCACGGACGTTGACGGTGGCGGCCATGGCGAGCCCGGCCGCTTCGTGTACGAGCTCGACCGCGACGCGCAGCAGGTTCGGGTCACCCGTGTTCCAGACCTCCGTGCGCACGGTGAAGCCGCCCTCCTCCCCGCCGGTGAGGCGTGCTCTCGCCTCGGCGCCCTCGGCTGCGCTGTTCAGCAGGCCGGTCGCGGCCAGCCGGTAGCCACGGAAACGGAAGAGCTCGCGCAGCTCGGAGACGACGTCACGGATCTCGGCATCGGACTCGTCGAAGCCGTCCGCCTCGACGAGCTGGAAGACGAGCCGGACGTTGCGGGGCCCCGGAGCCCGGTCCTGGGCGTGGGCGGCGCTGGCTCCCCCGAGAGCGCAGGTCGCGATGAGTGCGAGGTGCGGCAGCGAAAGTCGCATGTCAGTCTCCTTCGTCGGGTTCGGTGGTCGAATCGAGGATCCACACGATCGAGATCGTGGGATCGCGGGTTGGGACGATCATGAACGGCTGAGGCGAGGCGACCTCGAGCTCGTGCGCCCGCAGTGTCTCGGGTGCCGCCGCTTCCCGCGGGGGCGGCCCGATGGGGCCCGGTGCGGTGAGCCGCACGAGGACGATCCCGGCCGCGGCCGCCGCGAGGGCGATCCAGGGCGGGCGAGCCCGGGTCCGGAGGGAGCTCGACGGAGCGGTC
>JANQME010000214.1 GCA_028280205.1 Longimicrobiales bacterium | reverse complement strand
CAGCGCGCCGAAGACGCCGGGCTCGGGCTCCTGCTCCGCGTGGGCGAGGACGAGCTCGCACACCGCCGACGCCCCGCTCAAGCGGAGGATGCCCGCCGCGAGACCCTCACGCAGCGTCCGGCACTGAAAGTCCTTCATCGTGTGCAGATCGCGCTGCGGCTTCACATAGGCGCTCAGCTCACCGGACGCGAAGGTGGCGAGCGTCGTGCCGCCCTTCCCACTCCGGCCCCGCACGCCACGGGCGACGACGCTGAGCAGCCCGTGCTCGCGGGTGTAGAAGCGGAGGATGCGGCTCGAGTCCCCGTAGTCGTGCGAACGCAGCAGGATCGCCGGCGTCGAAACCGGGGTCACGTCAGAGGGCCCGGATCCGGGCGATGAGCTCCGCCCGGCGTGCGCGATACGCCTCGACCTCCTCGGCGGACCGCTTGTGCGTCTCGTGCTCCTCGTCCAGTCGAGCCACCGCGTGCAGCAGGGCCTCCCGAGTCGGGTTCGCCGCCGGGGTGCCGGCGACCGGGCCTCCGGCAATCGACCCTCCGGCAACCGGGGGCGGTGAGGCGCCGCCCGGGTGAGCGGGCACGGGTCTCCCCGTCCCGGGACGGAGGACGAAGAGCCCGGCCGCGCCGAGCACGAGGGCAAGAAAGAACGCCACCCACTCGGTGCGGGGCGGCTCCGACACCTCGGACTCCACGATGCGCAGCTCGCGCAGATCGACGTCCGCGCCGCCGAAACGGACGTACGTGGAGCCCACTTCCAGCTCGACGCGGTCGATCCGCTCCAGGCCCGGCACGTCGACCGGTGGCGCCGGCTCGCGCACCAGGAGGTCGAACGCTTCGACCGGGTGCGCGTTGGGGATCGCGACGCCCAGCTCCGCGAGCCGATATCGGACCACGAAGATGCGCTCGCCCGGCGGCACGGGCGTGCGAACCACGAGGTCTCCGTCCTCGTACTCGGCCGCCGCGAACGAGAGCTCCCCTTCCCCGGTCGAGACGTCGAGGGCCTCAGCCGGGAGGGGATGACGCCACACGGCGCCGTCGGCGCGGGTCACCAGCGTGCGGTCTTCGTCGTTGCGGAGCTGGAAGAGCTCGGTGACACGCCACCCGACGGTGTCGGGCTCGAAGAAGACGCTGCGCGACTGCACCGGGACCGAGGCGCCACGAGCGGGCGCCACCAGGGTGTCGTACGTAACCACGACGTACGCCGAATCGAGCTGTGCGGGCTCGGTGACCGCCGGCCCGAAGTAGAGGACCCCCTCGTGCCGCACCGAGGCGAAGTAGACGTCCCCGCGCCCCGCCTGCGGAGCGCGAGGGAGCGGAAAGGAGAACGTCCCGAGTGGTCCCACCGAAGCGGAGTCGAGCTGCCCCTGCTCGCCGTCCGAGAGGTGGTGAAGCACGACGGTGCCCCGACTCATGGGGACCCCCCCGACGAGAACCGTCCCTCTCAGTGTCGGGGCCTGCTGCCCGTCGAGCGTGGCCGCGCCGAGAGCCAGCAGTCCGACGACGTGGAGCCAGAGCCGCCCGTCAGGGCGTGAAGCGCCCAAAGTCCTCGGGGTCGAGCGCCTTCAGGTGCTTCTTGAGCTCCTCCGCATCCATCGTCGCGTCGGGCTCGATGCGCTCGAGCTGGGTCGGCTCGGTCGTCGTCTCCCCGTCGGCCACGTCGATCGACGCTTCCTCGAGGAGCTCGTCGTCGGCGAAGAT
>JANQME010000195.1 GCA_028280205.1 Longimicrobiales bacterium | reverse complement strand
AACCGGATCGCGGAGGATCTCGACCTGTCGAAGGGTGCGCTGTACGGGGTCCTCGAACCGGAGCCGAGCGGCCTCGGCTGTCCGCTGTGCGGAAGCGAGGTCGGGTACCCGAACCGGACCGCGAAGGACCGTGGCTCCGTGGAGTGTCCCGTGTGCGGCTGGGACGGGGAGGCGGAAGAGACGGTCACGACCATCGAGGGGAGGGCGCGGTACGAAGACGACGAGGGGCTCGCGGCCGATCCGCACGCTCCGGTCGGCTCCGACGTCGATCGGGTGCCCCCACCACCCCCTCCGACCCTTCGTCTGCCTACGATCGCCGGCGGCGCCCTCCTGGGCGCCGCCGCCGGCCTCGCCCTCGTGCTCTGGACCCGTCGGCGCTGAACCCATGCCGGCCGCGACGCAGCGCGATCCGCGAAGCATCGTTACCCCGGACGCGTTCGAGGTCTCGCCCGAGCTGGTCGGCACGCCCCTCGCCTCCCCCGGCCGGCGGGCGGTGGCGCTCGCGGTGGACGGCCTGGTGATCGTCTTCATCACCGGCCTCACACGCAGCGTCCCGCTCCTGATCGGCGTCGCCGCCGCGGCGCTCTTCATGCGCGCCGCCTTCAAGCGGACCCCCGTCCGAGGTAGCGTCTTCAGCCGGGCCATGCGCCTCTCGGTCGGCTGTCTGGGCATCTTCATCGCCCTCGTCACCGCCGCCCTGTGGGCGAGCTTCGGGATCGACTTCAATCGTGACGAGCCGGCTCGGGTGGCCCGGTCGGCCGGAGAGGGCATCCTGACCGGCCTGGAAGCGCTCCAAGAGCTCGAGGTCGCCGAGTCCCGTGAGGAGGCGCTGTTCGCGGCGGCGGGGCTCCTGGACGCGGCCGCGGAGCTGGGTCTCGAGGACGACGTGGTCGGAGAGGCGCTCGCCGCACTCGCGCCCGAGTCGGCTTCCTGGGCCGAGGAGTGGCCCGCGGCCGTGGATAGCCTGCTGCGGAGTCGGTCGGGGAGCGCCGACGCGAGCGACGCCCTGGCCGAGGTCGGGTCGCCGTTGGAGGTCCTGAGCGACGGCGAGGTGCTGGGCGCTTGGCTCGACCTGAGCGTGCGGGACGACCTCGACGCCTCCGAGCAGGAGCGCTTCGACGCCCTCGACGCCCGAGCACGTGCCCTCGTGGCCGGAGACACGCTCGCCGAGCTCGAGCGCCGGGTCGAAGCGCTGCGCGCCGATGCACGGAGAACCGAGCGGGCCCTCGACGAGGCGGAGGAGCGGATCGAGGCGGCCGAGAACCGCGGAGTCTTCCAGCGCCTGCTCGACTTCGCGGAGGACCTCGGCTTCGGGTTCGGCTGGGCCGCGATCTATATGACGGTGATCCTGTCTTGGTGGCGGGGTCAGACCGTGGGCAAGCGGCTGCTCGGCATCCGCGTCGTGCGCCTGGACGGGGAACCCATCACCTGGTGGGTCGCGTTCGAGCGGGTGGGTGGATACGCGGCCGGGGTGGCCACCGGGCTCCTCGGATTCGCCCAGGTGTGGTGGGACGCGAACCGGCAGACCATTCACGACCGGATCGTCGGCACGGTCGTGATCCGGGAGGGTGCCGACAAGGTCCTCGATTGGGAGTCCGCGCTGTGAGCGACGACGAGAAGACGGAGGACACACGGAGCGAGCTCCGCCTGCCGCACTCGGTCATGGAGGCGCCGTCCGGGCCCGGCGAGCCCCGGCGGGGGCTCGACGAGAGGTTCGAGAGTCGTATCGAGATGTCGGTTCCGGTCCGACACAACCCGAAGCTCCGTCGGCTGCTCGAGCTCGTGAATGCGGACGACGACCTCTATGGGCTCTGGATCGCCGCGAACGTCAACGCGGTCGATCGGCTGCACATGACGGATCACGGACCGGTGCACGTGAAGATCGTGATGAACATCGGGATCCGCATGCTGCGGCTCCTGGCCGATGCGGGGGTCGAGCCGAGCATCGCCGTCAACTACGGGATGGAGGCGCAGGACGCCGAAGTCGTCGTGGCGCTGGCCGCGCTCCTGCACGACGTCGGCATGTCGATCCACCGCGAGGACCACGAAGCGTTCTCGCTCATCCTCGCGGACCGCAAGCTTCGAGAGATGCTGCCTGAAGTGTACGTACCCCGGGAGCAAACCATCATGCGCTCGGAGATCCTGCACGCGATCATCTCGCACCGAACGGGGGGTAAGCCCCTTACGCTCGAGGCGGGGGTGGTACGTATCGCCGACGCGCTCGACATGGCCAAGGGGCGCTCGCGTATCCCCTTCGCCGCCGGCTCGCTGTCGATTCACTCGGTGTCCGCGGCGGCCGTCGACTCGGTCTCCCTCACACCGGGCGAGCAGAAGCCGATCTGCGTCACCGTTGAGCTCTCCAACTCGGCCGGTCTCTTCCAGCTCGATCGGTTCGTGCGGCACAAGCTGGAGGGAAGCGCCCTCGAGGAGTTCGTCGAGGTCCAGGCCCGCGTGGGAGAGGAGGAGCGCCGGCTGCTCCGCGACTTCAGGATATAAAAGGCTGTCCGACTTGGACATACAGGTATCGATACCCCTCGCCTTCGCAGCCGGCTTGGTGTCCTTCCTCTCGCCGTGCGTGCTCCCCGTCGTGCCGAGCTACCTGGCGTTCGTGACCGGACTCACCTTCGGCGAGATGACGGAGCGCCCAACGGCCGAGGTGCGCCGAGGCGCGCTCCTGAACTCGGCCCTCTTCGTGGCGGGGTTTTCGGCCGTCTTCATGACGATGGGCTTCGTGGCGACCGCGGCGGGCACGGCCGTGGCATCCGCGCTCCCCTGGCTCACCCGGGCCGGGGGCGTCGCCATCGTCCTCTTCGGCCTCCACCTGCTCGGGGTGATTCGCGTGCCCGCCCTGCTGGGTGACCACAAGCCGGAGCTGTCGCGCCGGCCGGCGGGTGCCGTCGGTGCGGTGCTCGTGGGCGTCGCGTTCGGCGCCGGCTGGACGCCGTGCATTGGCCCGATCCTGGGTTCGATCCTACTCTACGCCGGGCTCGAGGAGACGATGGCCAGGGGAACCCTGCTCCTTGGGGTGTACGCGCTGGGACTGGGGCTGCCCTTTCTCGTCGCCTCGGTGACGCTGAACGGCTTCCTGGCGGGGAGCGCCGCCGCCCGCTCCTGGCTGGAGCCGCTCCAGCGTGGGGCGGGGATCGTGCTCGTCGTAATCGGGCTCCTCATGGTCAGCGGGCACTTCACGACCCTGACGGCGTTCCTCGCCGGGATGGGCCAACTCGTCGATCTGGAACTGAGATGAACACAAGGACGTTCGCCGCGGGACCTGTGTCCGCGCTCGCACTGATGGCCGCGTTCGCCTTCGGCTGCTCGGAGCCCGAACTGCAATCGACGACGAGCGAGCTCTCCCGCAGCCTCCTGGACCCGAGCAGCCAGGAGGGCGGCACCACCACCGTCGCCGGCGAGCCCGCGGCCGTGGGCGACGGATCCGAGGTCCCGGTCAGCGAGATCGGCTTCAACCGGGGCGTCTCGGAGGCGCCGGTGAAGATCGTCGAGATGTCGGACTACGGGTGTGGGTACTGCCGGCGCTTCCACGAAGAGACCTTCCCGACGCTCCGGGCCGAGTTCATCGAGACGGGCAAGGTGGAGTGGAAGTTCGTGCCCTACATCACGGGCATGTTCGACAACTCGCTCGTCGCCACGGAGGCCGCGGAGTGCAGCTACGCGCAGGATGCGGCGGCCTTCGAGGAGCTCAACCGCCGGCTCTGGCACGACCAGCGAGCCTGGAAGGGTTCCGACACGCCACACGAAGTCGTCCGCGACTGGGTCTCGGAGCTCGGCATCGACATGGCGGGCTGGGACGCCTGCATGGATCGCGACCGGACGGTCCCCCGGGTGGCCGCATCGACGGAGCTGGCGAGGCAGCTCGGCATCCGCGGCACACCGACGTTCGTGGTCCTCGGCTATCCACCCCTCCAGGGAGCGCTTCCGCTCGAGACGTTCCGCGAGGTGCTGACCCGCGTCCACGCGGACGCGGTGGAGCGTGTCGGCGCGTCCGGGGGGTGAGCACCTGAGCGCGGACGCCGGGTCGGAGGGGCCCGCGTGACGCGGGCACTCCTCCTGCTCGCCTGCGTCGCGCTCGCCGGATGGGCGCTGGCGAGCCCGTCGCCTTCCGAGGACGCACCGGCGCCCGTGGTGCGTATGGATCCCGAGATCACCTGGATGCCGGAGCGGCCGGGGCAGGGCCGACTCTTCCGGGTCCGCGTCACGGCATCCCGGCATACCCCGCTCGCCGGGGTCCACGGCGAGGTCGCGTCGGAGGAGCTGCACTTCGAGCGCCTGGGCGATCGGGTCTTCGAGTCGCTGGCGGCCGTGCCGATCGACGCGGACTCCTCGGTACACGGAGCGTTCCGGATCGTCTACGCCGACGGGGGAGAAAAGCGCCTGGCCACCTCGATTCCCGTCCGCACGGGAGCGTACCGACTCGAGCGGCTCTCGGTGGCGCCCCGCTTCGGGTCTCCACCGGATTCGGCGGATGCCGCCCGTCTCCTGCGTGACCGCGCCCGGGCCGACGCGGCCTCTGCACGCGCGCATCGGACGCCCCGCATCTGGGACGAGACCGTCGTCCTTCCGCGGCCCGGTGACGTGACCAGCGAGTTCGGCGACGGCCGCGTCTTCAACGGCGAGGTCGCCAGCCGGCATCTGGGACTCGACCTTCGCGGAGCACGGGGAGACACGGTGCTCGCCGCGACACGGGGTGTGGTGGAGCTCGTCGAGCCGTTCCTCTTGGCCGGAAACGCGGTCTACCTCAACCACGGCGCGGGCCTCCTCTCCGGCTACTTCCACCTGAGCCAGGCGCTCGTCCAGCCCGGCGACACCGTGCACGCGGGCGATGTGGTGGGGCTGGTCGGTGCGACGGGTCGCGTCACCGGACCGCACCTGCACTGGGCCATGCGGTACGGACGCACCAGCGTCGACCCCCGCAGTCTGTTCGACGTCGCGGGGGTGGCCCCGGACAGCCTCCGAGCTCCGGGCCCGGAAGGCCGCTAGGCCGGAGGGGCGCTCCTCCAGGCGGTACACACAGGGACTTGACCGAATCCCGGCTCTCGACTACTAGTTGCATATGACAACTATTCAAACCGACGCCGCGACCTTTTCTCGAGCGCTGGGCGAGTTCGTCCGGGTGGTCCAGTTCCGCGACCGTGACCGTGCCTGCTGCTACGACCTGAGCGTGAGCCAGTGTTACGCGCTGGAGCGGGTCGTCGCGGCGGGCAGTCTGACGGTGAACGAGTTGGCCGCGGAGCTCTACCTCGACAAGAGCACCACGAGCCGAGTGGCCAACACGCTCGTCGCCAAGGGGCTTCTGGAGCGGAAGCGGTGCACCGACGACGGACGGGTCGTCCGGCTCGAACCGACTCGCTCCGGGGCCGAGACGAGCTCGAGGATCGAGGACGATCTGGCCGAGGAGTACACGACCCTGCTCTCGGACTTCCCACCGGATGTCCGCGCCGGCTTCACCGATCTGCTCGGCCGCCTCGGACAGGCCTTCGCATGTCGCGTCGACGCTTCGAACGGCCGCTGCTGCACCGTACCCCATTCTCAAGGAGAGTCCCCATGAAGACGTACACCCCCACCGAAGTGAAGCGTGCGGTCCGCGACCGGTATGCGCGCGCCGCGACCGAATCCAGCGGCTGCTGTGAGCCTTCCTGCTGCGGATCGGAGCCCGACGCGAAGTCGATGAGCCGGAGCATCGGGTACAGCGAGGAAGAGCTGGCTGCGCTGCCTGAAGACGCCAACCTGGGTCTCGGGTGCGGAAACCCGACCGCCATCGCGGAGCTGAAGCCGGGCGAGACCGTGCTGGACCTCGGGTCGGGCGCGGGCATCGACTGCTTCCTCGCCGCCCGACAGGTGGGAGCCGAAGGGAGGGTGATCGGCGTGGACATGACGCCGGAGATGATCGAGCGGGCTCGGATCAACGCCGAGGCCGGAGGCTACTCGAACGTCGACTTCCGTCTCGGAGAGATCGAGTCGCTGCCCGTGGCCGACGCCACGGTCGACGTGATCATCTCGAACTGCGTGCTCAACCTGTCCGCCGAAAAGGGCCGAGCGTTGGCGGAGGCGTTCCGGGTGCTCCGGCCCGGCGGGCGCCTGGTCGTATCCGACATGGTCTCCGACGAAGAGGTCCCCGACGCGGTGGCGGGGAGTCTGGACGCCGTCGCGGGTTGCCTCCCGACCCACCGTGCGCGCTACGTGGACGAGCTTCGCACGGCCGGCTTCACCGACGTGCGCATCACCTCCGAGACCCCGTACCCGATGAGCTACCTCCTGGACGACGCCGGCGTGCAGGCGCACCTCGTGGAGCATCCGGACCACCGGCCCATGCTCGAGCGCTTCGCCGGCTCGATCTCGGGTGCGCACTTCGAGGCGACGAAGTCGTGACCCATGCGCCCGGCGCGCTGCGCCCGCTCGCTCTCGTCGCGTGTGTCGCGTGCGGGGCTTGCGGGTCGGATCCGCCGTCGTGGGCAGAGGCTTCGGTTCCCGAGCCCACGGTCTTCGCGCCGGGCGCGATCTCGGGTGGACTGCGCGACTACGACATCTCTTTCACGCCCGACGGCAGCACGGCGTACTTCACGCGCCGGGCCCGTCGCGGATCACCCCGCATCCACCGGTCCCGTTGGACGGGGGACGCCTGGTCGGACGCGGAGCCCGTGGACTTCACCGGCTCGCGTTCCGAGGCGCCGTTCGTCTCGCCGGACGGCACCATCCTGTTCTTCTCGTCCCGCCTGCCGGTGACCGATCGGCTCGAGCCCGGCGACGATCTCTGGTACGCTCGGCGGTCCGGGGACCGGTGGTCGGAGCCACAGCCCGTGCCGGGGCCGGTGAACCGGCCGCGCATCGAATTCGGGCGAGGCACGCTCGGAGACGAGTCGGGACCCGCCCTCCTGGACGACGGGAGCCTGATCTTCTCGGCACACCTCGATCCGGAGTGGGGAGAGGACCTGTACGTGGCAAAGCCCGACGGAGAGGGCGGCTACCTCACCCCGGAGCCGCTCCGGATCAACTCGTACGGGGACGAAGCCCATCCGGTCCTCTCGCCCGACGGACGTTGGATCGTGTTCCAGGGATACCGGGACGCGGACGCCGTCGGCGCGCAGGATCTGTACGCGACCCGGCGCACGGAGTACGGCTGGAGCAATCCGATCCTCCTGCCGGTGCCGATCAACTCACCGGACTCCGACGGCTGGCCGGCCTTCTCGCCGGACGGACGGCACTTCTTCTTCGCGAGCGATCGAGACCGGCGCGGGGGCTACTACGACATCTACTGGGTGGACGTCGGCACGCTCGGACTCAGCGGAGCAGTCCGGCCTCGTCGAGACGGCGACGCAGCTCTTCGACGCGCTCGGCGTTGACGCCCAGGT
>JANQME010000058.1 GCA_028280205.1 Longimicrobiales bacterium | reverse complement strand
AGGAACGTCCCGTCCCCGCCGAGCGCCACGACGAGATCGACGGGGACGGCGTCGAGGTCGAGACCCGGGCCCGGGCCCCGCCCCGCATCGGCCTCGACCGTCGTCGTGATCCCATGCCCCTCGGCCCAACCCTGAAGCCGTTCGAGGATGGCCGCCACCTCGGGTGTCTGCTCGCGATAGACGACCCCGATGGACCCGATGGGTCCGGAGAAGCGTGTCGAGCCGGCCACGTCAGCGGAGAGGGCCGGCCCCCTCAGGCCGACTCGACCCGGACGCCCCGCCCAACGCGTGCCCGCACGTGGCGGGCGATCCCGTCGGCGTCGAGGCCCAGCTCGGCCAGGAGCCCGTCCCTGGAGCCGTGATCGATGAACTCGTCCGGGATCCCGAGAGCGGAGATCGAGGGCGGATCGCGCAGGTCCAGCTCGGCGATCTCGCGCGCCAGGAAGGCCCCGAAACCGTTCGTGATCTGTCCCTCCTCCACCGTGACGACCGTGGGGTGGCTGCGCACCATCTCGGCGAAGACGGCGCGGTCGTACGGCTTGAGGAAACGGCAGTTCACCACGGTGCAGCGGATCCCCTCGGAGTCGAGAACGTCGGCCGCCTCCAGCGAGGGAAGCACCATCGTGCCGGTGGCGAGCAGCACACAGTCGCCCCCGTTGCGCAGCACCTCCCAGGTGAAGGGCTCGATCTCGGGGATCTCGTCGATCCCGGGAACCTGCGCCGGGACGGCGGATCGCGGCCAGCGGACGCTCCACGGACCGTCGACCGACTGCGTGGCGAGGCGCAGGAGCGCGAGCATCTCGGCTCCGTCCTTCGGCGCGGTCACCGTCATGTTCGGCACGGAGAGCATGTACGCGATGTCGAGCGCGCCATGATGTGTGGGGCCGTCCTCGCCCGCGATCCCGGCGCGGTCCATCCCGAAGACCACGGGTAGCGACTGGAGCGCCACGTCGTGCACGATGTTGTCGAACGCGCGCTGCAGGAACGTCGAGTAGATCGCCACGACCGGCTTCACGCCGCGCGTGGCGAGCCCGGCCGCGAAGGTGACGCCGTGCCCCTCGGCGATCCCGACGTCGAAGTACCGGTCCGGGTGCGCTTCGGCGAACATGTCGGTCGAGGTCCCGTCGGGCATCGCCGCCGTGATCGTCACGATCTTCGGGTCGCGGTCGGCGAGCTCGACGAGCCCCTTGCCGAAGACCTTCTGGTAGCGCGGCAGCCCACCGGACTTCTTCGTGCCCTTCCCGGTCACCTTGTCGAAGGGGCCCGAGGCGTGCCACGTCCACGGATCGTCCTCGGCGCGCTCGTACCCCTTCCCCTTCTGGGTCAGCGCGTGGACGAGGATCGGGCCCTTCATCTTCCGGACGCGCCGGAATGTGTCGACGAGCTGGCCCACGTCGTGGCCGTCGACCGGGCCCACGTAGCGGAAGCCGAGCTCCTCGAAGATGAGCCCGGGGGTCAGGAGGTGCTTGAAGCTCTCTTCCATCCGCCCGGCCAGCTCCTCCATGATGTCGCCGACGCCGGTCGGGGTCCGGTGCAGCACCTCCTTCACCAGCCCGCGCACCTTGTTGTACGCGGGGTTCGTGATCATCCCGGTGAGGTACTTGTTCATCGCCCCGACAGCCGGAGCGATCGACATGTCGTTGTCGTTGAGGACGACGACGAAGTCGCGCTCGGTGTGGCCGGCGTTGTTGAGCGCCTCGTACGCGAGTCCGCACCCCATCGCACCGTCCCCGATGACGGCGACGACGTCGAAGTCGTCGCCTGTGAGGTCACGTCCGACCGCCATGCCCCACGCCGCGGAGATCGAGGTGGAGGCGTGCCCGGCGCCGAAGACATCGTACTCCGACTCGTCCCGGCGCAGGAAGGGAGCGAGCCCGTGCCGGGTGCGGATCGTGGGCAGCTCCTCGTTGCGGCCGGTCAGGATCTTGTGGATGTACGCCTGGTGGCCGGTGTCCCACACGAGCTGATCGCGCGGGGTGTCGAAGACGTAGTGGAGCGCAACCGTGAGCTCGGCCACGCCGAGGCTGGCCCCGAAGTGCCCGCCCTTCTCGGATACGACGTCGATGTGGCGCTCGCGGACCGCCTTCACGACGGCCTCGAGGTCGTTCTTCTTCAGCCGCCGGAGATCGGCGGGATATCGGATCTGGTCGAGCAGCGACACTCGGTCCGCTCCTTGGGGTTCGATCGGACGAGACGATTCGGAACCGTCACGAAAGTGCAAAGATAGGCGCACGGATCGTGCCGGACAGGGCGAGCGCTTCCGCGGCGGGGTCGGATACCCTCGTTCACCGCCCCCGTTCGACGACGTAGCGGGCGAGCGCTTCGAGCGCGGGCGCGTGCACACCGGCGTCGTCCAGCGCGCCGAGCGCCTGGTCCACCTGCGCCCGCGCACGACGACGCGCCTCGGCGAGGCCGTAGAGCGAAACGTACGTCGACTTGTCGAGCGCGGCGTCGCTCGGGTTCTTGCCGAGCGTCTCGGCGTCCGCGGTCGCGTCCAGCACATCGTCGGCGATCTGAAACGCGAGCCCGATCGCGCGGCCGTACCGCTCCAGCGCGCCCCGCCGGGCCTCGTCCGCCCCGGCCGCGATGGCGCCGACCACGAGGGAGGCCGCCAACAGCGCGCCCGTCTTGCGACGGTGCAGTCCGTCGAGCTCCTCGGCACCGAAGCTCTGCCCTTCCCCGAGCAGGTCGATCCACTGACCCCCGACCATTCCCCCGGCTCCGCTCGCCTCCAGAAGCGCGCGGGTCGCAGCACGGGCGCTCGTCTCCGGGCAGCCCAGGGCCTCGCACGCGGTGAGCGCCCGGCGCGCGGCCTCCGGGATGAGCACGGCACCGGCCCGCATGGTGGCCGCCTCTCCGTGGACCCGGTGCGTCGTCGGCCGGCCGCGCCGCAGCTCGGCGTCGTCCATGCACGGGAGGTCGTCGTGCATGAGGGAGTAGGCGTGGATCATCTCCAGTGAGGAGGCGAGGTCGTAAACGGCGGTGGGCTGCGACGTCCCCGTGGTCGGCTCCACCGGGCCGCCGCCCGGAGCACGGGGTTCGCTCCCCGGCAGCTCGACCTCGATCCGCTCCCGGCACGCGGTCCAGGCCGCGACGCACAGGATCGGGCGGAGCCGCTTGCCCCCGCTCAGCACGCCGTGCGCTACGGCCTCGGCGATCTCGGGATGACCCTCCAGACGTGCACGCACCCGGTCCACGGCCCGCTCGAGCGCCTCCTCGACGCGGGCGCGCTCCTGCGCCAGATACGGCTCCAGACCCGGGAACGTCCCGGTGCTCATCCCTCGTCCGGCTCGTCGCCGAGTGGACGGGTCTCACCGGACGCGAGGAGCTCCTCGACCCGAAGCTCGGTCTCGGCGAGCACCTTCTCGGCCTCGCGCACGTGCGCGACCCCTTCCTCGAAGAGCGCGAGCGCCTGCTCGAGCGCCACGTCGTCGGACTCCATCAGCGCGAGGATCTCCTCGAGCCGCCTCAGACGCCCTTCCAGGTTCGCGTCGGCTCCTCCTTCTTCCCCCGTCCCCACGGGCGTGGCGGCGGGATCGTCGGGCGCTCGATCGGTCATCGCGTGTGGTCCTCCGGACCTTCGTGGGGTCCGAGCTTCTCGGTGCCTCGCACCTCGGCGTCGACGATGCCGTCCGAGACGCGCAGTCGGAAGGCCAAGCCCCGGGCAAAGTCCGCGACCCGGCGCAGCACGCGGCCCTCGGGGGTGCGCGCCACCGCGTACCCACGGGCGAGCGTCGCGAGCGGCGAGAGCGCCTCCAGCCGGCCGGCGAGTGCGGTGGTGCGGGCGCGGCGCGTGCCGACGAGCCCGGTCATCGACCGCTCCAGCTCGGCGGCGCTCCGGTCGAGCGAGCGGCGCGCCGGGACGAGTCGGCGCTCCATCGCGCGTTCCAGCCGGCCGAGCCGCTCGCGCACGGCGATCCCGGGCCGGGTGGCCGTCCGCCGCAGGGCTCGACCGAGGCGCTCGGGCAGATGCCGCAGGCCGGCCAGAAGCGCGGCCGAATCGGGCACCACCGCCTCGGCCGCCGCGGACGGGGCCGGCGCCCGCACGTCGGCCACGAGGTCCGAGACCGTCACGTCGACTTCGTGCCCCACGGCCGAGACGACCGGGATCGGGCAGGCGGCGATCGCCCGGGCGACGGGCTCCTCGTTGAAGGCCCAGAGATCCTCGAGCGAGCCCCCACCCCGCCCCACGATCACGACGTCCGGCAGCCCGGTGGCCACCAGCCGCTCGAGCGCCCGTGCGACCTCCGCTGCGGCGCCCTCCCCCTGCACCTTCGTGCCGGCGAGCACGACCCGCGTCCAGGGAGCGCGTCGCGCCAGAACGGAACGGATGTCGTGCAGCGCCGCCCCCGTGGGCGACGTGACGACCCCGATGCACATGGGGTACGCGGGCAGCGGCCGCTTGCTCGCCCGATCCAGCAGTCCCTCGCGCTCGAGTCGGGCCCGCAGCTCCTCGAACGCCTTTCGCCACAGACCCTCCTTCCCCTCGGTCTCGAGCCGGCGGGCCACGAGCTGGTACTCGCCACGCGCCTCGTAGAGGGTCAGGTCGCCGAAGACGCGCACGCGCGTGCCCTCGTCGGGATCGGCGGGAAGCAGGCCGGCGTCCCGCGCGAACATCACCGAGCGGATCTGTGCGCGGTCGTCCTTGAGCGAGAAGTAGCAGTGTCCGGCCCGCGAGCGCGTCCAGCTCCCGATCTCGCCGCCGACCCAGAGCGGCTCGACGCTGTCCTC
>JANQME010000431.1 GCA_028280205.1 Longimicrobiales bacterium | reverse complement strand
AAGAAAGCGGGCCGTGGGAGATCCCACGGGCCGCTTTCTTTTTGCCCCGTACAGGAGAAGGTGAAGATGGAACACGAAGCGGTGGAGCGCGTCGACCCGTTCGATCTTCACCTTCTCCTGTACGGGGCAAAAAGAAAGCGGCCCGTGGGAGGTCCCACGGGCCGCCGCTCGATCGAGTGCTCGCTTCGTCCTAGTCCGGACGCACGAGGCTCCTCCGCCGCGGCCCGTGACGGGCGCGGGTAAAGTAGAAGAGGCTCGGATATCGGTGCATTCGGACCATGGGGGCGAGGTTGGGGCCGGGACCGTATCGGCGTCAAGTGCCACGTGCCGCGACCGCTGCACAGCCCACTCCTAAGATATAGTAATAAGTTATCATAAATACAAGATTGATTGATTTGACTGATATCTCGACCGTTGGCAGCTTCAGGGTCCGAAATCCACGGGTGAAGCCCCGTGACCACCTCTACAGGAGCAGAGCAGAGTCATGGACGGGAGCGCGAACGGCAACGGAGGGAAGTGTCCGGTCGTGCACGGGGCGCCCGTGCACACGAGCCAGGGCGGCACGTCGAACCGGGACTGGTGGCCGAACCAGCTCAACCTTTCGGTCCTGCACCAGAACGCGCCCGCCTCCCACCCGCTCGGGCCCGACTTCGACTACGCCGAGGCCTTCGCCACGCTGGACATCGAAGCGCTCCGGAAGGATCTCTTCGATCTCATGACCGACTCGCAGGAGTGGTGGCCTGCCGACTTCGGCCACTACGGGCCTCTCTTCATCCGTATGGCCTGGCACAGCGCCGGCACGTACCGGACCGGGGACGGCCGCGGCGGAGCGGGATCGGGTACGCTGCGCTTCGCGCCGCTCAACAGTTGGCCGGACAACGGCAACCTCGACAAGGCGCGACGCCTCCTCTGGCCCGTCAAGCAGAAGTACGGAAACGCAATCTCCTGGGCGGACCTCATGGTCTTCGCCGGAAACTGCGCCATCGAGTCGATGGGGCTGAAGCCGTTCGGCTTCGCCGGCGGCCGCGAGGATCGCTTCGAGCCGGAGCAGGACATCTACTGGGGCAAGGAGACGGAGTGGCTCGGTGACAAGCGCTACTCCGGCGACCGCGAGCTGGAGAACCCGCTCGCCGCCGTGCAGATGGGGCTGATCTACGTGAACCCGGAGGGCCCGGACGGTGAGCCGGATCCGGTGGCGTCCGGGCGTGACATCCGCGAGACGTTCAAGCGCATGGCGATGAACGACTACGAGACGGTCGCCCTGACCGCAGGCGGACACACGTTCGGGAAGATGCACGGTGCGGGCGATGCCGCGCTCGTCGGTGCGGAGCCTGAGGGCGCCTCCCTCGAGGAGCAGGGACTCGGTTGGAAGAACGCACACGGTACCGGCAGGGGCGCCGATGCGATCACCAGCGGGCTCGAGGGGGCGTGGACGCCCGAGCCGACGAAGTGGGACAACGGCTACTTCGACATGCTCTTCGGCTACGAGTGGGAGGTGACGAAGAGCCCTGCCGGAGCGTGGCAGTGGGTCCCGACCGATCCGGCCGCCCACGAGCTGGTGCCCGACGCGCACGACCCCTCGAAGCGGCACCCCCCGGTCATGACGACGGCCGACATGGCGATGCGCATGGACCCGATCTACGAGCCGATCTCGCGGCACTTCCACGAGAGCCCCGACGAGCTCGCGGACGCCTTCGCGCGGGCGTGGTACAAGCTGACGCACCGCGACATGGGTCCGAGAGCCCGCTTCCTCGGGCCGCTCGTGCCCGTCGAGGAGCTCATCTGGATGGATCCGGTGCCGGCCGTCGACCACGAGCTGGTCGACAAGGCCGACGTGGCGGCACTCAAGGAGACGATCCTGGCGACCGGTCTCACCGTCCCCCAGCTCGTCTCGGCCACCTGGGCGTCGGCGTCGACCTTCCGCGGCTCGGACAAGCGAGGCGGTGCGAACGGCGCGCGCGTCCGGCTGGCGCCACAGAAGGATTGGGAGGTCAATCAGCCGGCGAAGCTCGCGAAGGTGCTCGAGGTTCTCGAGAGCGTCCGCGGCGGGTTCAACGAAGCGCAGTCGGGCGGGAAGAGGATCTCGCTGGCCGACACGATCGTTCTCGGTGGGTGCGCGGCCGTCGAGAAGGCGGCGAAGGACGCGGGCCACGACGTCGAGGTCCCGTTCGCGCCGGGGCGGACGGACGCGACCGAGGAGCAGACCGACGCCGAGTCGTTCGAGCCGCTCGAGCCGATCGCCGACGGCTTCCGGAACTACGAGAAGGGTGAGCTGGGCGTCGCGGCCGAAGAGCTCCTGGTCGATCGGGCTCAGCTTCTCACGCTCAGCGCCCCGGAGATGACCGTGCTGGTCGGCGGCATGCGAGTGCTGAACGCCAACTACGAGCAGGCGCGCCACGGCGTCTTCACGGACCGGCCCGGCATGCTCACGAACGACTTCTTCGTGAACCTGCTCGACATGGGCACGGAGTGGCAGCCGATCTCCGAGTCCGGGACCGTCTTCGAGGGTCGCGATCGCGCGACGGGCGACGTGAAGTGGACCGCGACGCGTGTCGACCTCATCTTCGGGTCGAACTCCCAGCTTCGCGCGCTCGCGGAGGTCTACGGCTCCGTCGACGGAAAGGAGACCTTCGTGCGCGACTTCGTGGCCGCCTGGGACAAGGTGATGAACCTCGATCGATTCGAGATTTGACCGGAAACACCGATCCCCTCGTGGGGATCATCATGGGCAGCACCTCGGACTGGCCGACGCTCCAGCACGCCGCGGAGACGCTCGGCTCGTTCGAGGTGCCGTTCGAGCGGCGGGTCGTGTCGGCCCACCGCACGCCCGACGCCATGCGCGAGTACGCGCGGAGTGCCGAAGAGCGGGGACTCCGCGTGATCATCGCGGGAGCGGGTGGGGCCGCCCACCTCCCGGGGATGGTCGCCAGTCACACGATCGTGCCGGTGCTCGGTGTCCCCGTCGAGAGCCGAGTCCTGCGGGGCGTCGACTCGCTCCTCAGCATCGTGCAGATGCCGAAGGGTATCCCGGTCGGCACCTTGGCCATCGGGGAGTCGGGAGCCCGGAATGCGGCGCTGCTCGCCGTGGCCATCCTGGCCACGACCGACCCCGAGCTGCGGGCCCGTCTCAAGGACTTCCGGGACACCCAGTCGCGGACATCGCTCGACTCCGTGCTGCCTTGACCGATCCGATCCTCCCGGGCGCCACGCTCGGCGTCCTCGGTGGGGGCCAGCTCGGGCGGATGTTCTCGCTGGCGGCACGCCGTATGGGGTATCGGGTGCACGTGTTCGTACCACAGGCGGACTCGCCGGCCGGGCAGGTCTCGGACCACGAGGAGCGGGCGGCGTACGATAACCTGGACGCGTTGCGCCACTTCGCGGCGGGCGTGGACGTGGTCACCTTCGAGTTCGAGAACGTCCCGGCCGAGACGGCCGCCGCGATCGCCGACGTCGTACCGGTGCGTCCGTCCGGCTCGCTCCTCCACACCACCCAGCACCGGCGCCGGGAGAAGGAAGCGCTGGCCGCAGCCGGCGTCCCGACCGTGCGCTTCGCCCGGGTCGAGTCCGAGCAGGATCTCGCGGCCGGACTGGAGCGCGTGGGCGCGCCCGCCGTCCTCAAGACGGCGGCGTGGGGGTACGACGGAAAGGGCCAGGAGCGCATCGAGCAGCCCGAGGACGGACTCGCCGCCTGGGACGCGATCGGACGTGCGCCGGCCGTCCTCGAAGCGTTCGCCTCGTTCGAGCGGGAGATCTCCGTGGTGGGCGCACGCGGCCTCGACGGATCGGTCGCGCTGTACGACCCGTTCGAGAACCTGCACGCGAACCACATCCTCGACGTCTCCCTGTCTCCGGCGCGCGTCGATCCCCGCACCGCGGAGCGTGCCCACGAGATCGCGCGTACCCTGCTCTCCACCTGGTCGGTCGTCGGCGTCTTCTGCTTCGAGTTCTTCGACCTCGGCGACGGCGAGCTGGTCGTCAACGAGATCGCGCCCCGTCCGCACAACTCGGGACACCTGACCATCGAGGGGAACCACTGCAGCCAGTTCGAACAGCAGGTGCGGGCGGTCTGTGGCCTCCCGCTCGGCTCGACGGAGCGGCTGGCGCCCGCGGCGATGGCGAATCTGCTGGGAGAGCTTTGGGCGGACGGTGCACCGGACTGGGCCGCGGCCTGCGCGGTGCCGGGCGTACACCTTCACCTCTACGGCAAGGACGAGCCGCGCCCCGGGCGCAAGATGGGACACGTTACGGCCGTGGCCCCCACGCTCGATGCGGCGAGAGAGCACGCCGAGCGAGCACGCGCGGCGGTGACGCGCCCGGCTGGCACCCGTCCGATCGTCAGCGCGGCTCCACCCGCGTGAGCGGGTAGCGACTTCCCGGCTGCAGAGTTCTGCGCCCGCGGCTATGGAGCGGCGCTGCCCACGCCCTCGAGGAGCGCATCCGCCCGCTCCCGGGCGGCCTCGACGAGCGCCGTGGCCTGCTCGTCCGCCTCGCGCTCGACCTGGTCGGCCCGTTCGTCGGCCTCCCGACGGATCCGCTCCGCCGCGGGCTCGGCGGCCGCGCGGGCCAGCGGGTTGGTCGCGCGCGACAGGAGCTCTTCGGCGGCACGATCCCCCTCTGCGCGAATGCGTGCCGCCACCTCCGCCCCTTCAGCCCGGATCTGCTCCGCTCGCCGCTCCGCCTCGGCCACGATGCTGTCCGCCCGGGCCCGGGCGCGGCGGCGCGCCTCCGCCCGCGTCGAGTCGACCTCGGCCCGCGCGTCGTCGATGCGATCCTGCACGGGTGCGGCCGCGGCTCGAACGGCTGCCTCTCGGAGGGAGGCACCCGCTTCGTCGAGACTGAGCCCCACCGACGGCGAGGTCACCGAGCCGGTGAGACGCACCGCAACCGGGAGCGACTCCAGATCGGCGAAGTCGGATCCGAGCGAGCCGAGGCTCGCGGTCAGGGAGGAGAGTGCGTCGTCGGCCAGTCCCGAACGCGGAACCTCGAAGGCGAGCGTGTAGTCCAGCGACTGGTCGAAGCCGTTCGAGCCGGAGATCCTCATCGGGATCCCGGCCACCCCCACCTCGAAGGGCTGCACCGTGAGCCGACCGTCGTCGACCTGGATGCTGGAGCGCACGGCCTGAACCACCGGGGTCGCGAGGTTATCCAGGCCGAGGCGCTCTCCGAGACGCTCGAGCGGGGGGAATCCCTCGATGACGAGCCGGGACGTGTTGATCGATCCCTCGCCGTCGAGCACGTCGATCACCGGGGCGAAGTCCTCGCCGAGCACGCCGCTGAGCGCGAGCGAGGACGAGAAGGTCCCGACGGTGTAGCGCGCGACCGGCGCGAGCCCCCGCACCGTGACGAACGACTCCGCCACCGCTCCCACGTCGAGGCTGTCCACTCCGAGGTCGAACGCGAACGAGGGCGCGGTGGGGTCGAGTGTCTCGTAGAAGCCGTTCATCGTGACCCGACCCCCGAACGTCTCCAGACTGAAGTCCTCCAGCGTCACACGCTCGTCGCGGAGCGTCCCACGCCCGCTCGCGTTCCGCATCTCCAGGTCGTCGAAGAGGAGCTCGTCGACCGTGCCGTCCAGCGAGAGGTCGAGCATGGCGGGGACCGGCACGACCCGACCCCCACCCTCGGACCGCCACTCGTCCAGCACGAACCGCCGGCTCCGTAAGGTGGCCGCGCCCCTGAGCGGCTGGTCCCCGATCGCGAAGCCGAGAACGTTGTCCAGCCGGCCCGAGGCACGGACATCGCTGCTGCCGAGTCGGGCGTCGAACGTCCTCAGCTCGGCCGTCCGAGGGGTGAAGCGCAGCTCGGCTTCAGCGACCTCGACGGGCTGGCGCAGATCGGGGCTGTGGACGGTCACGCCCCGGGCCGAGAGCGAGCCCTCCGCGGCGATCCGGTCGTAGCGCGCCTCGTCGACGTCGGAGCGTCGCGCCCGCATGCTCGCGTCGGCCTGGATGACACCAGCCAGCTCCCCGGCATCTTCGACCTTGATCGTGCGGGCCACGTCGGCGAGGTCGACCGTGCCCTCCACCCGGGCGTCGATGGCCGGATCGGACAAAGGAGTGCGCAGTGTAAACGCGGCGTCGAGTGACTGCTCCCCGATCTCGACATGGAACGCCGAAAGATCCACGACCGTGCTGTCCGGGTCGCCTCCGGCGTTGGCGACGGCGAGGTCGGCCGAGATGGCACGGGCGGGCAACGGGAGATCCGGGTACCGGAAGCTCCCATCGTTCACGTCCAGGTTCAGCGCGAAGGACGGGAAGGTACCGGCACCGACCGTGCCGCTCACGCGGCCGTCCAGGGTAAACGTCCCCGTCGTCTCGAGCGAGACGAAGTCGCGCGCGTAGATGACCGGCACGAGAGACAGCACCTCACCGAAGTCGGAGCTCGGAGCCTCGAAGGTGAGGTCGAGCGCCGTCCCGTCGTCGCCCCGGGCGGCGGAGCCGGCAAAGCGCACGAGCAGCTCGTTCAGGCGAAGCTCGTTCTCGGCCAGCCGGACCTCGCCACCCTCGACGTCCACGTCGAAGTCGCCCTCGTAGGCGAACGACACGCCCCCGAGGTACGGCGTGCCGGCGAACCGCAGCTCAACGGCGTCGGCGCGGACCGAGGTCGACGCGACCAGCGAAGCCCGCGAGAAGTCACCGCGCAGGGTGTGCTCGAGACCCTCGATGGCGAGGTAAGTGTCGGTCGAGGCGTCGTCGTAGAGGATCGAGCCGTCGCTCAGCTCGAAGCGCTGGAGGGAGACCGCGACCTCCCCCCTCTCCGTGGCCACCTCGCCCTCCGACGACGAGAGCACGTCCCAGTTCGCGACTCCGTCCTCGCCCACGCGGAGGCGGAGCCGCGGCTCGCGGATCTCGACGGATCGAACCTCGAGCGGCCCTCCGCCGCGGGCCACGCGAACGACGCTCCCGAGGCCGAGCGACAGCCGGAAGTCGCCGACCGAGGCCAGCGTGTCGCCCTCGAACGATCCGGTACCCACGACCGTGAGATCGCGGAGCGAGAGCCGCGCGTTCGGGAAATCCCCGACGAGACCGAGTCCCAGGTCGGACCAGTCGATCCGCACGCGGGCGGCACGCTCGACCTCCGCGCGCACGCGCTCCTCCACCGACCCGACGAGGAAGAGCGGGAGGACGAGCAGGATCAGCAGGAGAGCGCCAGCCGTCCCGACCACCCCGAGCACGAGCTTCTTCGTCGTGGACATGCGCGCTGGTCGCCGGGCTCAGCTGCCCGCCACGTACCTCGTGAAGGCACCTCCGGCCCATTCGAGCGAGTTCGGGCCTTCCGCGGCGTAGACGTTGCCATCCGCGTCCACCGCCACGCCCTCGCCGGCCGTGCCCTGATAGACGCGGCTCTCACGCTCGAAGGGCGGGATGAAGCCGACGATCCGGTCCTCGTCGACATGCCCGATGCGGACTCCGTTCAGCCAGTTCGGGTGGTTGGTGGGGCTCGATTCCGAGTCGATCGCGTAGACCATGTCGTCCGCGGTGATGAAGAGCCCGCTGATCCGACCGTACATGTAGCGCGACTCGAGGTAGTTGCCGTCCTGGTCGAAGATCTCGATGCGATGGTTGCCGCGATCGGCCACCCACAGGCGCCCCCGCGAATCGAAGGCGAGGGCGTGCGGGGTCCGGAACTGACCGTGCTCCACCCCGATCTCGCCCCATTGGCGGATGAACGTGCCGTCCGGGGCGAACTTCATGATGCGCGCCGTCATCCCCACCTCGCGGCCCGCCGCCATCGCCGCGTTCGAGGTCATGCCCTGCCCGCTATGGCCGTCCGCGACGTAGATGCTGCTGTCGGGGCCCGTGATCACGTCGTTCGGCTGGTTGAACCGGTCGGGGCCGTTCCCCGTCTGGCCGGCCACGCCGAGCGTCAGCAGAACCTCGCCTTCGGGGCTGAACTTGAAGACCTGATGGCCGCGCGTGCCCTCGGCGTTCCCGGCGAAGTCGGTGACCCACACGTTGCCGTCCGCGTCGACGTGCAGGCCGTGCGGCGTCACGAAGAGGTCGGCTCCGAAGTTGGCGAGGACCTCACCGGTGTTCCGGTCGAACTTGAAGATCGGCGGAACGGGATTCGTCTCGCAGGTGACCGGTGCGCCCGCCCCGAACGAGCCTGCGCCGCACCGTTCGTACGCCCACACGTGACCGTCGGTGGGGTCGATGTCGACGCCGGCAGTGGAGCCCCACTCCCGCCCTTCCGGGAGCTCTCCCCAGTTGGTCTCCACGGTGGGCGTCGGGTTGGGGAGCCCCTCGCCGGTGATCGGGTTTCCGGCCGGACCGTCGGCCTGGCGGGCGGGCGCGGCATCGCCGGCCGGGGCGCAGGAGACCGCGAGCGCAGCGAGCACGAGAAAGGTCGACGGATGACGGGGCATGGTCTTCATGGGATCGGAGGCGGGTCGTAGACGGTCAGTATCGAGAGCGGTTCGAAGGGCGCGCAAGCCGAGGCCGATCGGCACGGGCGCCCTCTCCCGCAACCAGTCTCAGAACCAGCGCTCCGGCATCCCG
>JANQME010000371.1 GCA_028280205.1 Longimicrobiales bacterium | reverse complement strand
GGGAAGATGCGCAAGAACTACATCCGCGTCCTCGAAGGCGACCGTGTGAAGGTCGAGATGTCCCCCTACGACCTCACGCGCGGTCGGGTCACGTACCGGTACAAGTGACCATACGTACGTCCACCGCCGACGTGGACGTGCCGAAACCACCTTCCTGCGGGCGCCGTAGGGCTTCCTGGAACGGTTATTCCAGGGAGGCTCCATGAAGTCGTTCGTCCGGGTCGCCGTCACCGGTGTCGCGTGCGTCGCGCTGTTGAAGCTGTTCGTCACCTTCTTCATTCCGCTCTTCGGGATGGTGCTCGGGCTGCTGGCGCTCACGGTGAAGCTGGCGGCGATCGCCGCCGTGGTGTGGTTCGTCTGGTCGATCCTCCGGCCGCGTCGCGGAGCCGGGCGCGAAGAAGGGGTCGACCTCGACGAGAAGAACGAGATCGTGGTCGAAGAGGAAGCGGAGTCGGACGGCGAGTAAGCTGCCGCAGGGCGGAAATCCTTGTAGCTACGCGGCATTCTGCGCTTCACGATTGTCTTGACGCTCCACCGACCCCGTCGTACCGTACGGGCAGGTAACACCGCAGGCCCGGAAACACTTGATTCTATGCGGCTTTTCGAGTGATTCGGCCCGATTCTTGAAGGGGTATGCTCGGGCCTGCGAACGCAGGGCGGCCTCCGGCCGCAATCATCCCTCATCCGTTCCACTCCATAGGAGCCGCCAGATGAACAAGTCCGATCTCGTGGACGCCCTCGCAGACGCAACCGGAATGACCAAAGCCGACGCCTCGCGCGCGATCGATGCGCTCTTCTCCCCGGACGGCGGGGTCGTTGCGAAGGCCCTCAAGGCCCGGAAGCGTGTGCAGATCACGGGCTTCGGTACGTTCGAGTCGAAGCACCGCAAGGCACGTCAGGGTCGCAACCCGCGTACGGGCGAGACGATTCAGATCGCGGCGACCTACACCCCGGCCTTCCGCGCCGGGAAGGGTCTCAAGGACTCGATCCAGTAGCCGTTCGCCGGGCCCGGAGCGAGGGCGCCGCACTCTCGCTCGGCTTGGATCTCGAAGGCCGCGGCGCTCGACGAGCGCCGTGGCCTTCGCGCGTTCGGTCCTCCGGAGGGACGCGATCGGGTGGGTCCGCTTCCGACGGTCAGCCTTTGCGCGGTCGTCCCCGACGCGCGGGCGCCCTGCGCGGCCGGTCGAAGTCGACCCGTGCGGATCGCCCGGCCAGGGTCGTGCCGTTCACGGCCCGGATGACCTTCCGAGCCACATCGTCGTGCACCTCGACGAGGGTGTGCTTCTCGTGGATGTCGATCCGGCCGACGGCGTCCCCCGACACGTTCGCCTCCCCGGTGATGGCTCCGAGCAGGTCGCCCTTCCGCAGGCCGTCGCGCTCGCCCACGCTGACGAAGAGCTTCGCCCACGACGGGACCGGAGTGGGGTCGGAGGGGGTGCGCACGGGCGATTCGGATGGGGTGCCGGTCGATCGACGACGGCGCAGCAGGGCCACGGCAGCCGCGGCCAACTCGACGGGATCGTAGCGCTCCAGGAGCGGCTCGAGGGCGATCATGTACGGAGCGGTATCCTCGGAGGCGAGCGCCTCCTCGAGTGTCGTGCGCAGGTCCGCGCCGGGATCGGCGGCGGGCCGAGGAGGTGGGAACGGTACGGTGCCGTAGCCCGTGCGCTTCCCAAGCGCCCGCAGGTGCGGTACTTCCCGCGGCAGCACGACGATCACGCCGTCGGCCGAAACGGAGTGGCGCCGGTCGAGCTCGTCGGGGTGCGCGGGGACGTCGGCGCTGACCACGACGACGCCGTCCGAGCCCAGGGCGGCTTCACGGGCTTCGAGTGCGTCCACCGCAAGCCAGACCCGGGCGTCGGGATCACCCGGGGCTCCCGCGGTGAAGCCGCGCAGCGCGAAGTCGTCCCCGAGGTCGGCGGCATGGTCCTGCGTGCGGGCGTACACGAGCACGTGCCGAGCACCCTCGTCGAGCACCTCCTCGGCCACGCGCAGCACCTCGATCTCCCGCGGCTCGGGGCAGATCCGGAAGCGGACCTCTCCGCGTGCCGGGCCGATCTCGAATGGGCCTGGAAGGGTCACGGTGCGCTTGAAGTGTCGAGCCGCCAGGTCGGCGACCCCGTCCGTCATGGGCAGCGCACTCAGGATGCGCTGCTCCGTCCCGGCGAGGCGTGCGAGCACGTCCTCGATCACGGAGAGTCCGCCGGCCTCCTCGATCATCTGGGCCTGCTCCACGACCAACGCCGAGACGCGGTCGGGAGACACCGACCCCGCCGCCAACTGCGCCACTGCCTCTGCGGTCGACGCGAAGAGGATGTCCGAGCGCCCGGGCAGTGCCCATCCGGAGCCGAGTGCCGCGATGCGATGGTCCAGGCCGACCGCGATGCGCGCGGTCGACTCGGCCAGGCGGGTGGCGGCGTCCGTGCTCGCACACACGACGAGGACCTGCGGGCCGGCGTCTTCGGCCGGGATGCGCTCGAGGAGTCCCACCACCCAGGCGAGCAGCACACCGGAGCCGGGACCGGCCTCGAGAATGAGGTTGTTGCCCTTCCGTACGACCGGGATCGCCGCTTCCTGCAACGGGGTCGGCGACTCGATGCCCTCCGCTGCGAGAGCCTCGGTGATCTCCGGTCCGACCCCGAGGTCCTCGAAGGTGTTCATGCGGACGGCATTCAGGTTGGATCGCCGGGCCCGGGCTCGACCACGTCCCCGGGCTCGTACGGGAGCTGATTGAGGAAGCGTTGGACCTCGTAGTCGAGTCGTGACGTTCGGAGCCGGTCGGTTTGGGCCACCACGTCCGTGTAGGGACCGTGACGGTGGGCCGAGATCGTCACCGTGCCTTCGGCTCCGTTGTACGTCGCGGCGTGCGACGACTCCTTGGACCGGCTCAGCCCCAGGAGCTTCGGCAGGAACTCCTCGGCCTTCTCGAGCACCTCCCTCGGGGAGTACGCCGTCTTGCGCTGGTAGCCGGCCATGGGGCGGGGTCGATCTTCGATCACGGGGGACGTCGAGTGCCGAGAAAGGTGCGGAGCCCGGCTTCGTCATGGAAGCCCTCCAGGAGGTGTGTCCCGAGCGCGAGCGTCGGCGTCGTACGCACCCCCGCCTCCGATGCGGTCCGACGCGCCTCGGCGACGTCCTCCCCGTACCGATCCACGTCGAGCACCGTCTTCGTCTCGGTGGCGTCGAGGCCGAGCTCCCTTGCGAGATCGACGAGCACGTCGACCCGACCGATGTCACACCCGGCGAACAGGTAGCCCGCGAAGATCCGCTTCCGCACCGGGGCGTCGAGGTCCGAAGCGGCCGCGTGCA
>JANQME010000307.1 GCA_028280205.1 Longimicrobiales bacterium | reverse complement strand
TGCGCCCGGACCGGGGGCGGGGCGGCGCACAGGACCGCACCCGTGACGACCACCGCGACGCGCATCACTGATCCGCCCGGATCGCCGCCGAGACCGCCTGCACCTCGTCGAGCACGCGCAGGAGGTTGCCGCTCCACAGCATCCCGATCTCCTCCTCCGAGTAGCCGCGGCGTACCAGCTCCAGCGTCACGGTGAACGTCTCCGAAGCGTCCATCCACCCCTGCACACCCCCACCGCCGTCGAAGTCGGAGCTGGTGCCGACGTGCTCGATCCCGATCAGTTCGACCAGGTAGTCGACGTGATCGACCAGGTCGCCCACGTCGACCGGTGAGTGGACCGGATTCACCTCCGCTTCGATACGCTCGGCCGCCGCGTTCTGCACGCTCCGGTACTCCGCCATCCAGGCGTCGCGTTCCGCTTCGCTCATCGACTGGAGCATGCGGTACATCGCCCCACGTCCGCCCTGCGGCAGCTCGAAGCCCATCTCGATCGCCACCTCCCCCAGAACGGCGTCCGCCGCCTCCCGGTGCTCGGCGTGCTTCTCGGGCTTCAGATAGCTCTGGAACGCGACGGTCTGGATGACCCCGCCGTTCTCCGCCAGGGCGCGGAGCTGCTCGTCGTCCATGTTCCGGCTGTGCTCACCCAGCGTCCGGGCGGCCGAGTGCGACGCGATCACCGGCGCGCGGCTCAGCTCGATCGCCTCGAGGTTCGCCTCCTTGGAGGGATGAGAGACGTCGATCATCATCCCCCACCGGTTCATCTCGGCGATGACCTCGCGGCCGAGGTCGGAGAGGCCGCCGTGGAGCCACTCCCCGTCCGCCTCCCCGGTGTTGGAGTCGGCGAGCTGGCTGTGGCCATTGTGCGCGAGCGACATGTAGCGGCCGCCGCGCTCGGCGAACTCCCGGACCCGCGAGACGTCCGTGCCGATCGGGTAGCCGTTCTCGACGCCGATCATGGCGACCTTCTTTCCCTCGGCGACGATCCGGCGCACGTCGTCCGAGGTGAGAGCGAGCTCGATCCGGTCGGGCGCGATCTCCTCGGTCAGCCTGTGGACGGCGTCGAACTTCGCGACCGCCTGCGCATACGCGTCGTCGAAGCCTTCGTCGGTGAGCAGCCCCTGGCCCACGTAGACGATCAGCCACGCCACGTCGAGCCCACCCGCCTCCATCTTCGGAAGCGTGACCTGGGTCTCGAGGTCCATCGTGTAGTTCCGCTCGGCCGTGAAGTTGGCCGGGTTGATGTCGTCGTGCGTGTCGAGCGTGATCACTCGCTCGTGGATACCGCGCGCGCGCTCGATGAGGTCGGCGTCGCCGTCCCCTACGCCGTCGGTCGCGGGCTCGCCGCCACCGCATGCGAGAAAGGTGACCGGCGCCAGCAGCGCGAGAGGACTTCGTGACTTCATGTCGTTCACCGGGGACAGGTGGGGTCGAGCCGGTCATTGTGGGGTGGCCCGGCCGGGCGGCCAAGGGTCCGGAGGGGAAGCGCAGGTCAGGGGCGCACGAGGAGGAGCACGATCCACAGCGTCGCGAAGGAGGCCACCGACGTGAGGAACACCGTCCGCGCGGCGACCTGGGCCGCCTGCCGGTAGCGCGCGCCGAAGAGGTACACGAAGACCGCACTCGGCATCGCGGCCAGCAGAACGGCTACGGTCACGGACAGACCGTCCAGGCCCAGGACGGGCACGGCGACGACCCAGACCGCGAGTGGGTGGACGACGAGCTTGAGCACGGTGAGCACGACGGCGGGTCCGGCACCTCCCGCAATCGGGTACGCGGCCAGCGAGCCCCCGAGCGCGAAGAGCGCGCAGGGGATCGAAGCCGCGCCGAGAAGGTCGAGGATCGTGCGGATCGGAGGCTCGAGCGGAAGCCCGCTCACCCGCACGCCGACGCCGAGCGCAAGCGCGACGATGATCGGATTGCGCGCGACCTCGCCGAGGACCGTCCGTAGCCGTGCGGTCGCCCCGTCGCCCGCCCCGGCCGGATCTCCCGCCTGAACGAGGAGGACGCTGATCGGCATGAACGTCGCGGAGTGAAAGCCGATGATGAGGAGCATCGGGAACGACGCCTCCGGCCCGAGCGCGGTCAGCACGAAGGGCAGGCCGATGAGCACCAGATTCGAGAAAGCCGCCCCGAGGCCCCACACCGCCTGCTCGGCGAGGGGGCGGCGGAAGACGAAGGCCGCCAGACCCATGCCCAGCGCCCAGGTTGCGAACGAGCCGACGTAGAAAGCGAGCAGGAAGCCCCACTCCGCGTCGGCCGGGATCTCCAGATCGGCCACGCTGCGAAGGAGGAGGGCGGGAATGGCGAAGGTGAAGACGAAGAGGACGAGCCCGCGCACGCCCGCCTCGTCCACGATTCCGGCCCGCGCCGAGCCGTAGCCCAGCGCGATCAGGCCGAAAACCGGGACCATCGTCTGGATGAGAATGCCCACGTGCCGGGTCCCGGGATCGCCTGCGTGCCGGCCCCGAAGCTCGCATCGTCGGCTCGGCCGCGACACCGCTCGGCAACCGAGGTTCGTGCCGCCGAGCGAACCTTCCGAGACCGGTCACCGGATCGGTCGAAGGCACGGATGGGTACTCCAACCCGCCAAACGACCCGACCCCGGAACGCCATGAACGTGTCGTCGTTCGTCCCGCTCCTCGCCAGCGTCCCCCGTTTCGTCCGTGTGCCTTTCGGTGTTCTCGGGATCGCCCTCGTTCTGTCGGCACTCGGCTCCGGCGATGCATCCGCTCAGCGCATCGCCTCGAAGACGAGCGGGCTTCTCGTGGGAGCCCATCTCGTGGGCGCTTCGTTGAAGGTGGAGGACGCCGACCGCAGCAACGGCGCCGGAGGGGGCGCGGTCGTCGGGTGGGTGTTCGGTAACGGTGTCGGCGTCTTCGGTCAGTTCGATCGCTCGAACGTCGACGTGCGCAACCAGCCGGGCGGGACATCCGGTGCAGCAGGAAGCTGGTCGGTCACGAAGTTCGACGCCGGCATCCGCTACTACTTCCGCCGGCCTCAGGCGACGGTCGTTCCCTTCCTGCAGGCAGCCGGAACGTACCGTGACGTCCGGGTCGATGAGGTGCAGATCATCAGCCCGGGCCCGGTGGACGTGCTCGACCTGAGCGGATTCGGCGGCACGGCGGGCGCCGGCGTGAACCTCCACGTCGTCCCGACGGTCGCGTTCGAGTTCAGCCTCGTCTACTCGATCGGGACGCTGGAGAACGCCGAAGTCGACGGCCAGGAGGTGACCGGTTTCGAAGGCCTCGATGCTCAGACGGGGCGCTTCACGCTCGGACTCACGTGGTGGCCCGTGGGCTGACGCCGTCGGCGTCCGCCCCCCGTGCCCGGACGCCGTTCACTCCGTAGGTTGCGCATTCCGATAGACCGGGTGGTCGATCCGCCCGGCCGGTGATCCACGAACGACCGAGCCTGCCGACATGAGCATCCCGACCGTCCGCCGTCTCGCCCTCGCGCTGGTTGTCACCGGCGCGGCCACCCTGACCACTCGCGCCGAGCCCTCGGCCGCCCAATCCGTTCCCACGATCGAGGAGCGTACGGACGGCATGCAGCGGATCGACGGTTTCTTCGACCTCTACTGGGACGAGGCGACGGGCTCGCTCTTCTGGGAGTTCGACGGAACGAACCGGGCGTTCCTCCACCAGATCTCGATGGGCTCGGGGCTGGGGAGTAACCCGGTCGGAATCGACCGAGGGCAGCTCCGCGGCACGGCCGTGCTCGAGATGCAGCGCGTGGGTCCGCGCGTCCTCCTCGTGGAGCCGAACTACCGGTACGTCGCAAATACCGACAACGAGTTGGAGGTGCAGGCCGTCCGGGACGCCTTCGCGCCTTCCGTGCACTGGGGCTTCGAGGTCGAGGCGGAGAGCGGAGAGCGCATCCTCGTGGACGCGACCCCCTTCTTCGTGCGTGACGCCCGCGACGTGATCGGCCAGATCGCCGCGCGCGGCCAAGGCAGCTTCCAGCTCGACGCCTCCCGCAGCGTGGTCCACATGCCCGCCGTCCAGGGCTTCCCGGAGAACACGGAAGTCGAGGCGATGCTCACCTTCACTTCGCGGGATCCGGGCGGGCTCGTCAACGGCGTCGCGGCCTCGGGCGAGGCGATTACGCTTCGGCAGCACCACTCGCTCATCAAGCTCCCCGATCCGGGCTTCGAGATCCGTATCGCGGACCCGCGCATCGGCGTGAACGGCCCGACGATCTACGACTACGCGACGCCGATCGACCAGGAGACCCGCGTTCGCCTCTCCGCCCGCCATCGCCTGGAGCGAACCGACCCGTCCGCCGAGCGCTCCCCCGCCGTGGAGCCGATCGTCTACTACGTCGATCCCGGCACGCCCGAGCCCGTGCTCAGCGCGCTCATCGAAGGCGCGCAGTGGTGGAACCGGGCCTTCGAGACCGCGGGTTACGTGGACGCCTTCCGCGTCGAGGTCCTGCCGCCGGGCATCGATCCGAACGACGCCCGCTACAACATGATTCACTGGACGCACCGGCGGACGCGCGGCTACTCGTACGGTAACTCGATCATCGACCCGCGCACCGGCGAGATCGTGCGCGGCGTGGTCAACCTGGGCAGCCTGCGGTTGCGTCAGGACTACCTGCACGGACAGGGCGTCGTCCCTCCCTTCCCCACCGGGATCTCCGAGCAGCAGGACGGCGACTACGGTGAGTTCGCCGACGCCCCCGACTACTCGTACCTCGCCCAGGTCGCACCCCGCTCGGACGCCGTCGAGATGGCGCTGCAGCGGGTGCGTCAGCTCTCCGCACACGAGGTCGGCCACACGATCGGCTATCCGCACAACTACATGGCGAGCGCGTACGGCCGCGAGAGCGTGATGGACTATCCCGCACCGTTCATGCGCATCGACGGCAACGGGGACATCGATCTGTCGGACGCCTACGTCCAGCGCATCGGGACGTACGACGAGCTCTCGGTGAACTGGCTCTACCGGGACTTCCCCGAAGGCACCGACGTGCAGGCCGCCCTTTCGGAGATCGCCGCCCAGGGCGTGCGCGACGGCCTCATCCACATCAACCACACGAACAACAACTTCATCGGGGCAGCGCACCAGTACGCGAGCGTGTGGGACAACGGCTCGAACCTGGTCGACCACCTGAAGCTCGAGATCCGAGTCCGAGAGATCGGGCTCGAGCGCTTCGGCACCGACGTGATCCGCACCGGCCAGCCGATGTCCGACCTGGAGTTCGTGCTCCTGCCTCTCTACATGCATCACCGCTTCCAGCTCCGGGCGGCGGTGCAGAGCCTCGGCGGCGCCGACTACCGCAACGCGCTCAAGGGTGACGGGCAGGATCCGTTCACCATCGTAGACGGCGAGGAGCAGCGCGATGCGCTCGAGACGGTCCTCTCGACCCTTTCGGTCGACTTCCTCGCGCTACCGCCCGAGCTGGTCGAGATGATTCCGCCCGCGGCGTTCCGTCACAACGAGGGCGAGGACTTCCCCGGCCGGACGCAGCGGGTCTTCGATCCATTGACCGCCGCCGAGGCGGCGGCCGCGTTCACGGTGGGGGAGGTGCTGCATCCGGATCGCATGCACCGCCTGCTCCTGTACGGCAGCATGGGCGACTACCCGGACCTCGAGGAGGTCGTGGACCGGCTCCTGGAGGTGAGCTGGAGCCAGGCCGAGCCGGACGACGCCTACCGGCGCCAGATCCTCCACGGGGTGCAGCGCACCACGATCGACGAGATGATGCGCCAGGCGTCGGTGGAGTCGAGCTCGGCGGAAGTCCGGGCCATCCTCAACGACCGACTCGAATCGCTGGCGGCCGAGATCGAAGCGGACGGCGCTCCGACACCGCACGAGCGGCTGGCCGCCGCGGACATCCGCCGCTGGCAGTCCGGGATCGAGAACACCGCGCCCGGTCCCGCACAGGAGATGCCGGCTGGCGATCCGATCGGAGGGAGCAGCCGGAGCGGTAGCCGTGGAGGACCGCTCTCCAACCGCTGAGTCGGCACTGGGCGACGACGCCGAGGTCCGGCCGGGCTGCGCGAGAGCGACCGGCGGGCGCCTCGGCCTCAGGTGGTGTAGCGCAGCCGCGCGCCGACCCCTTCGCCCTCGGCGTCCAGACGCTCGGCGCTCTCGCCCGAGAGCTCTTCGACATAGGCGGCGCGCTCGAACGCGGTCCCCACGAAGCGATCCGCCAGGTCGCCCTCACGCTCGCGCATCCCGCGCGTGAGGAAGAGCAGGTCGACGCGGCCTTCGCGTAGCGCCTCCTTGGTGGCCTGGATCCCCAGACAGCCCTTGCCCCCGGATCGCGCGGCATCCACCACCGCCTCGAGCAGTTCGGACTGCATGCCGCGGGTGAGCTCCGACGCGGCCGACTCGATCTCGGCCATGGCCTCGGCTTCGGTGAGGTCCATGTGCATCGACGGACGCTCGATGAGCCGCCCCTCGAACGCTCCGGCCTCGTCGGCGAGCGCCTTCACGGCCTCGGTCGTGCCTCCCAGGACCAGGAAGCCCTCGTGGCCGGCGAGCTCGCCCAGGCGCTGCACGACCCGAGCGTGAAGCCGTTCCGCGCTCACCTCGGTGGCGCGCTGGCCCGCGTCGGTTCCCGTCTCTCCCCGGGTTCCCGACGTCGGTGAGCCCCGCTTGGACGTAGAGGAGTCCGCCAGGTCGCCGAAGTCCGTATCGGCAGTCATCGGCTCGTGCTCGGTCACCTCACCCGCCCGGTAGGTGAAGAGACGGGCCCGGCGGCGGTCCGCCACGACCGCGGCCACGGTGCGTTCCTGCTTGAGGGCCCGGACGTACGGCGCCACCCGGATCCCATCCTCCCAGCGCACCTGATCCGGCATCGGGACCGGAACGCCTCCCCCGTGACGCAGCCTGCCGGGTGTCGCGAAGCCGACCCAGCCCCGGTCCGGCAGGAAGTCCGTGAAGTCGGAAAGGGCCGTCTCGATCTCCTGACGCGCGGCGTCGAACTGCTCGACCGCGTCCCGGCCGAGCTCCTCGACCCGACGCCGCTCCTCCGCGAGGCCGCGATCCAGGCGCACGCGCCATGCTCGTCGCTCCGCGGGGTCGGACTGGGCCCCGTCTACGTAGACGCTCAACACCCGCTCTTCGCGCAACTCGCGGTAGAGCGAACGGAGGCCGTCGTGGTTCAGCATCGCCGAAGCCTCAGACGACACGGGCCATATCCTGTCCGCAGTACGGCGGTGATTCGATCATTGGGGAAGGGCCGTGTGCCCGAAGGCGCCGTCAGTTCGGCAGCGCCATCGCGAAGTTGCCGCCGTTCGTGCTCGCGATAATGTACTGCCGTCCCTCGTGCATGTACGTCATGAGGTGGTAACGGTTGTTGTCCGGAATCTCCACCCGGGCGAGCTCCTCGCCGGTCTCCTTGCTCACGGCGAACAGGTGCGGCGTGCGGTCGCTGTCATGGCCCGCGTACACGAGCATGTCGGGCGTCGCGAACATCGCGGCCTGACGACCCGACCCGGTGCGCGGATCCGGCTGGCCCTCGAGCGCCGGATGGTCGAGCACGTTGCGCGGCGTGTCGCCGATCGGCGTCCACCACAGGTGCTCACCGGTGTTCAGGTCGATCGCCGTGATCTTGGAGTAGGGAGCCTTCCAGTACGGCAGCCCGTCGATGCGTCCCGGGCTCGCGGACGGTCCCGGCACCCAGTCCGTGATCGTGGTGCCCGTCGGTTGGTCCTCGAGGTCGTCGGCCATCCCGCCGTCGTCCTTCTCCGAACCGGGGATGATGATCCGCGCGCTGCACCCCTTCTGCGACGGGACGTAGATGATCCCCGTCTCCGGGTCGAACGCGGGCGTACCGTCGATGTTCGTGCCGCCCACGTCGGCCGGGCACCAGAGCGCGGCCCGTTTTCCGAGGTCGTTGTCCCGTTGCAGCGGTGGCGTGAAGAGCGGCCCGATCTCGAAGTCCGCCAGCGCCTCGATCGCCTGCTGTCGCAGCTCGGGCGAAAAGTCGATGAGGTCGTCCTCGGTGAGGCCCTGCATGTCGTACGGGGCGGGCCTCGTCGGGAAGGGCTGGGTCGGCGCCAGCTGTTCGCCCGGGATGTGCGACTGAGGCACCGGACGCTCCTCGATCGGCCAGATCGGCTCTCCGGTCTCCCGGTTCAGCACGTAGAGGAAGGCCTGTTTCGTCACCTGTGCGATGATGGGCGTCTCGACCCCGTCGATCATAACGTCGGCGAGAACGGGCACCTGGGGTGTGTCGTAGTTCCAGATGTCGTGATGGACGAGCTGGTAGTGCCAGGCCCGCTCGCCCGTCTCGACGTCGAGCGCGATGAGGCTCGTCGAGAAGAGGTTGTCGCCCGGTCGGAAGCCCCCGTAGTAGTCCTGCGTCGCACCGTTCGTGGGCACGTAGACGAGACCGAGCTCAGGGTCACCGGAGAGCGGCGCCCAAGACGAGATGTCGCCGGTCCACTCCCAGGCGTCGTTCTCCCACGTCTCGTGGCCCACTTCGCCCGGACCCGGCAGGACGTCGAACTTCCAAAGCTTGCCGCCCGTGCGGGCGTCGTAGCCGAGGATGTCGCCGGGGATGTTCTCGCGACGGGTCTGGTTGTACCCCTGCTCCGCCGAGTTCCCGACCACCACGACGCCATTCACCACGAGCGCGGGCGATGAGCTGGTGATGTAGCCCTGCTCGAGCGGAATTCCGTCCGAGGCGTTCTCGTACTCGTAGCCCAGCCCCTCGGGGCCGAGCAGGTCGACGACGCCCGTCTCGGGGAAGCCCGGGATGTCGACAGGCGATCCGAAGCCCTCGATGTGCTCGCCGGTGGCCGCATCCAGCGCGTGCAGGAAGAACGCGGGCGAGATGAGGAAGACGACGTCGCGGCCGTCGATGTTCGCGTACGCGACGCCCTTCCCGTGGTTCTTCCGCATCGAGTACGCCCAGCGGAAGGTCTCGGGTTCGGTATACGTCCAGACCTCCTCGCCCGTGGCGGCGTCGGTCGCCACGACGGTCCGGTACTCGGAGTGGACGTTGACCAGGAGGCCGTGGTCGGCCACGTAGACCGGGATCGAGCGCGCGTTCACCGCACCGAGGTGCGACGCGTCGTACTCCCAAGCGACCTCGAGGTCAGCGAAGTTCGTGGGGTCGATCTGCGTGAGATCCGTATAGCGCTGGCCGGCCAGGTTGCCTGTGATTACGGGCCAGTCGCCCTCGACGTCGACTCCCTCCGCCCGGCTGCCCCCGTTCATGCTGCTCGCCATCCCCTCGCCGCCGCACGCGGCGCCGAGGAGGACGGCGCTGCCCAGGGCGGCCCACCGAGTCGGGGAAGGGATCGATCGGAAGGATCGTCTGCTCATGAACAAGCCTCTCGTTCGTGATCGAGGCGCCGAATCGGGCGCCGCCGCGGCCCTCGGAGCCTGGGCCGAGGTCTGGAGCGTGCCATAATGTCGGGGCCCTCCGGCTCGCGCCAGAGGGCCCCGGTGGCAATGCGGTGCCGGTCGGCCCGCTCCGGCCGCGCGGGGGCGCGCCGTCAGCACCAGCGCACGCGCACCCGGTACTCCACCGTCGTCTCGCCACGCGACTCGACCCGCGGCGTCAAGGTGAACGTCCACGCGTCGACCTTCTCCCAGGGGTGGGTCGAGGAGAGGATCTCCCAGTCGCCTCCGACCGGCTCGACGAGCATGACCTCGACGTCCTCGTCCTTGTGGTTGCGCAGATCGACACGCCACGTGCTCTCCGAGACGCACCCCGAGATCACCGTGTAATCCATCTGGTGCCGGTCCCCGACGACGTCGAACGCCTCACCCATCTTGATGCGCAGCGTCTCGTCGCGCGGGGTGTGGTCGATGAGATCCTCACCGATGAACTGCTGGGCGCCGGTGGAGTCACGCTTGTACACGCGCACCGTCCCCTTCGGCAGCGGCATGCCGAGCCCGTTCGACTCGCTGTTCTCGAAGTCCAGGAAGACGCCGACCTTCTGGTTCGACGTCACCTGGCCGTACTGACCGCGGTAGTAGTACTGCGCCCCGGGGAAGACGAGCTTCTTCTCCACGCCGAAGCCGGAGGACTCGAGCAGCGTGACCTGCTTCTGCTCGTTGTTCATCAGGTCGGTCGGGCGCCCGAGCGTGTAGAGGTGGTACTCGAAGAAGGCGTCCTCGGTGAAGCCGTCGGCTTCCGCGGCCATCGCCACCTCCATCATCCGGTCGCGGCGCGCCTGCGGCGCCATGTTCCCGGTCACCCGGCGCACGTCGCCCGCCACGAGCTGCAGGCGCGCGTTCTCGTAGGCCGTCCCGCTCTGGTTGGTGAGCGTGACCCAGCCCGTGAGCGCGCCCTCGTCGTCGTCCTCGTCGAGGACCATGACGTAGTCCGACTTCCAGTTCAGGCTGTTCGTCAGGTACGAGACCTCGACCCGCTCACGGCCGCCGAGGCTGTCCAGGCGCCAGAGGAGCGTGGGCTCGGGGATGAGGTTGTCGGGCAGCTCGGGGAAGCCGAAGCGGCCCGGGTAGTTGAAGGTGATCTCGTCTCCGATGCGCAGGATCGGGCCACCGTTGACCGAGAGAACCTCCGCCTCGACGGCCTCCTCGACCCCCGTCTCCGGGTTCGTGCGGTACACGTTCACCGTACGGCCGACATACTTCTCGAGGAGCTTCTGGGGATTGAGCAGGTCGAACTGGTAGTTCTGCTCGAGCAGACGCAGCCGGCTGCCTCCGAGCGGGAGCACGTGCACGGTCTCGGGCTGGATGCCCGAGGCGACGTCCCCGTACTCCAGCGCAATCCGGCCGCGGGAGAGGTCGATCGCCCGAACCTCGCGCACGAGGCCGAAGTTCTGGTTGTAGACGGTGATCGACACCGACTCCCGGTCGGCCGCCGTCGAGCGGTCGTCGGCCGCCGTCCACGTAACCCGGTCCGGCGGAGAGACGCCGTCGGGACGGACAGGCGATACGATTGCGGGCCGGGCCGGGTCGTCCGGTCCGCCCGCCGGGATTTCGGGGATCGCCGCGGGGAGCGTGAAAGCTCCCGTGGTCGCGAAGAGTGCGAGGATTCTGCGCATCGGAGCTTCCTCCGTGATCGGCGGGCACGGCCGCCGGTGATCGTCGACTTTCGTAGCACAGGGAGAGACGAGGGTGCAGGGCCATCTTGCACACCGGCTGATCGAGCGCCCGTCCTCGTGGCCGGTCCGGTGCTCGACTACCTTCGCGACCGCCCGAGGCCGATCGCACGGCGCCAGCCGTCCGGCGCCGAGATTGTGACGAGCGACCTCACGGACCTCAGCCGGAGACCCGCCCGATGAACTCCTTCCCCGCACGGACCCTCCTCCTCGCGGTGGCCGCCGCGCTCGCCGCCTGCACCGCTACGGCCGACTCCGCGGACGACCCCGCGGACGCGTCCGTGGCCTCGCACCCGCTCGACGCATGGCAGGCAGACCCGACCACGGAGGCCGAAGTCGTGGCCACGCTGCAGCAGCTCTTCGACGCGCTGGAGGACGGCGACGAAGCCCTCCTGCGTTCGGTCGTCGATCCGTCCGTGGTGATGCACTTCTCGGAGACCCGCGACGGCACGACGACCTTCGGGAGCGCGTCCCTCGACGCGCTGGCCACGCGAATCACGACCGCGGAGGCACCGCTGATCGAGCGGATGTGGAGCCCGAGCGTCCTGGTCGACGGTCCGCTCGCCACGCTCTGGACGCCGTACGACTTCTACGCCGGAAGCGAGTTCAGCCACTGCGGCGTGGACGTCGCCAGCTTCATGCGCCACGACGACGGCTGGCGGATCGTGGCCCTGTCCTGGACGAGGGCTCAACCGCCGGCGTGCGACCTCCACCCCGGGGGCCCACCGGCAGGCTGAAGAATTCCGTCGAGGCGGGCGTACAGCCCCGAGACGGGCGGTCCATCTCTTGAAGGTCGAAGGGCCTCGATCGCGTGGCCCGATCCTGATCGCCGCGTATCTTATTCGGCGCTTCGGAGCCGCGAGGCCCTCCCCCAGCGACCGGCCATGACTCAACCCAGCTCAAACCACTGGCTCAAAGACGTCGCCCGTCACGCGGGGCTCGACCTGGATCTCCCGCGTCGACCCCCGATCACGGCCATCCGCAGCGTGTGGCCCGAGGTCGCCAAGGCGTGCCGGCTGTCGGACGACCACTTCACCCAGCGCGTCGCCGGGCACTTCCGGATCGGGGTGGCGAACGTCGCCGCCTACGACCCTCAGGCCGTCCGCATGATCCCCGAAGCCGTGGCCCGTCGGTACGGGATCCTGCCGCTCAGCTCCGCGGCCGACACGCTCGTGATCGCCACCTCCGATCCCACCAACCGCGGCGCGCACAAGGAGATCGTGGCACACTCGGCCCGCCAGCCGGTCTTCATGCTCGCCAGCCCGGCAGCGATCTCGATGGCGCTCGAGCGCGCCTATGCGCCCGCGCGCGCGCCGAAGAACGCGCTCCGGACCCTCGTGGCGCGTGTGGCCGAGAGCGACTTCCAGGTCGTCACGAATCAGGGTAAGGGTCTCTTCACGAGCTTCGAGCTCGAAGACCCGGCCGTCGTGAAGCTGGCCGACGTGATCCTGCAACAGGGCGTCCGCTATCGAGCCACGGAGATCCACATCGAGCCGGGCGCGCAGCAGGGTCGGGTGCGCTACCGCATCGACGGGGTGCTCCAGCACGTGGTCGACCTTCCGCCCACGGCGCACAACCGTCTGGTGGCGCGGCTGCGCCATCTGGCCTTCGAGCGGCCCGACCACAACCCGGACGACGGCTTCCTGATCGAAGCGGGCGGCGAAACGTCGAAAACGGCGCACCTCCTCACGACGCCTACGCCCGACGGCGAGCTCGTCTCGATCCGACTCGTGGACCCGAACGACGTGCCGTCGCTCGACGGGCTCGGCTTCGACGGCCCGGAAGACCGGAAGATCCGCCAGGTGCTCGGACGCTCCGAAGGCCTCGTGCTCGTCACGGGCCCGGCCCGATCCGGCACGACCAGCTTCATCTACGCGGCACTCTCGGCGCTGAAGAACCAGAGCGTGATCTCGCTCGAGGGGCGCCCGGAGACGGTCGTTCCGGGGGTTACCCAGATCCGCTACGACCCCATGACCGGGATCTCCTTCGCGGAAACGCTCCAACAACTCCTCGACCGGAGCCCCGACGTCATCCATGCCGGCGAGATCCGTGACCTGCCGACCGCACGCATCGCACTGCGCACGGCGGTGACGGGACGGAAGGTCCTGGCCACCGTTCACACCTCCGACGCCGTGTCGGGCATCCGTCGCCTCATCGACATGGGCCTCGCGCCCGGCCGTCTGGGCGAGTCACTGCACGCGGTCGTCTCGCTCCGGCTGGTACGGCGGCTGTGCACCGAGTGCGCCCGACCCTTCGACGGGGAGCGGGACGCCAAGTCCCGCGAGGCCAAGCTCGCCTCGGTCCTCGGGATCGCGCCCGTGAGCCGAGCCGTCGGCTGCAAGGGATGTGCAGGCACCGGGTACCGCGGTCAGGTCCCGATCCCCGAGGTGCTCGTCGTGACGCCCGAGATGAAGGCGCTCCTCGGCCACTCGCCGAACGACATGGAGTTGCAGCGCGCGGCGCAGGCCGACGGTATGCGCAGCTTCGCCGAAGTAGGGTTGGACCGGGTGCAGAAGGGCGACACCACCGTGGAGGAGATCGAGCGCGTCCTGGGTATCGTGCCGACCCGGGACGAGACCGCGGACTCGGTGGGACCGGTGCTGGTCGTCGAGGACGAGGCCGAGGACATGGCCCTCATGTCGGGCGTGCTGCGGAGCATCGGCTTCGAGGTGGTCGAGGCGCGCGACGGACATGCCGCCGCGGAGCTGCTCGAGCACGGGGACGAGGCGTTCTCCTTCATCCTCATGGATCTCTACATGCCGGGGATGAATGGGAAGGAGCTTCTCCGGAGCGTACGCCAGTCACTGGCGACGCAGTCCCTGCCCGTCATCGTCCTCACGGCCTCGGCGAATCCGCGCGACGAGCTGGAGGTGCTGGAGGCCGGCGCCGACGACTTCCTCCTCAAGCCGGTGATGGCCGACCGCCTCGAGGCGCGTGTGCGCGCCGTTCTGCGCCGCAGCGGAGTCCGGCTGGCGAAGTAGCCGGAGGGGTCGCGCCTCGATGTGGGTGAGGGTCAGCCGAGACTCTTGCGCAGCGCGTCCACGGTCAGCGAGAAGCTCCGCATCGCGGAGAGGGGGTCGTACGCAACGAGCATCGCGCCCCGATAGCCCAGGCGGTCCGGGCTCCCGCGGGAGAAGGCCATGAGCGCACGCGCCAGACCCTCCTTCGTCTCGGGCTCCCTTCCCGCCTCGCTGACGGACTCGCTGACCGGCTCGCGCTCGGCGTCTGGCACCTCCACCTCAGCACCTAACTCCCCCTCATCGAAGAGGTCGTTGAGGGCGATGCGCTGAGGCCGACCCTCGAGAAGGGCGAGCGTGACGATCGCCACGAGCGCGTTGTGCGGGAAGTTGAAGTGGAGCGAGAGAGGCGCGTACCCCTCCTTCGTCGGTCGGTGCTCCTCCAGGGCATCGAGAAGCTCGTGACCGTGCGCCTGCAGGAGGGCGCGCAGCTCGTCGTACTCCTCCCCGTACGCCTCCAACGCCGGCGGCGGGTTCCCCCGGAACGCCCAGGGGTCTGCAGCCAGTCCTAGAAGGAGCGAGCCGGCGATCCGAGAGCGTACCGCCTCGTCGTCGGCCTCCGACCACGCCCGCGTGAGCGTGAGCACCGTGTACAGGAGCCACGGGTAATCGCCGACGTTGTCGTCACGCATGCGCACCACGTCGCGCCCGTACATGAGCCAGAAGCCCCAGCGCAGGTGGGAGCCCAGGACGGCCGCGCTCACGCGCGCGAACGCCACCTGGTGTTCACTCGAGAGGAGACTCACGCGATCGATCACGCGGTCGTACGCATGCTCGTCGGGGTGGAACTGCGAGAGCGCGTAGATCAGGAGCGACTCCGCGTCGACGAGGAATCGGTGCCCGCTTCCGTCTTGCCCCTGCAGGTGGCTCACGAGCCCGGTTACGCGATCGAGCGACGAACCGGGATCGGGCGAGTCCCACGCGCGCATCGCGGCGAGGGCGAGCAGGTGCAGGAAGTAGTAGTCGAGAAGGATGGCGAGCGTCGTCCGGGCGTCGACGTCCCTCCCCCCGGCGTTCTCGAGAAAGTCGACGAGCAGAACCGGCACGATCTCGTCTGTGAAGCGATGGGTGTTGTGATTCCAGGCGTGCAGCACGCGGAAGCCGTCCTGCCGGGTCCGTCGGTCGAGCCGGTGCACCGTACGCGCCGTCGCGCCCGACATGCCCGGGAGTGCGTGGTCCGCCATCGCGGAGCGGAGACGGCGCAGCCCACTCGCCATCGAGCCGCCCTTCCCCAGCACGTCGAGAATCTCCCGGCGGGCCCGGCCGGACAGCAACGCCTCGAGGGCGTCGCACATACCGGCTACGTCGGCGGCGTGCTTTGCCGGCGAGGCCCCGTCCCCCGCGCTCATACCAACTCCACCGGACCACGGGGCGTTTCGAGCGTCACTGTGACCTTCGGCTCCGACCCCTCCACGACGGCTGCGTCCAACCCGAGCACGGAGAGCCAGCGCTCCACGTTGGCCACCTCGGGGTGCTCGAGCCGGATACCCACGAAGCGACACACCGCCGGGAGGTCGTCGGCCGGGTGGGGGGATGAGCCCCAGTCGATGAAGAAGGGAATCACGCCGCCGGCGCGGTCGGCCCACGGATCCGTCATCGACCACTCGATGACCGATCCATCGGGGCGGGCACGACGCCCGCGGCGGATCTGGCCCAGGTCGATCCCCGCGGCCCGACCTGCTTCGACCAGCTCCAGCAGGCCGTCCGCCCGAGGAGTCGGCACGGCGGCGCACCAGGAGGCGAGGCGGGGCGCCTGCAGGTCGTCGAGTCCGAACCAGCGCGGACCCGGCGGCGGTGGTGCGTCCGGATCGACGCTCAGCACCTCCATGTACGCCCGGTCGCCGAGGCGAAGGAGCCGGTTTCGCGTCCCGAAGCCGTCGTGCCGCCCGCCGGGCGACATCTCCACGCCGAGGAGCCCCTCCACGTGGCGCACACCGCCGTCCAGATCGGGGGCGACGAAGATCAGGTGGTCCACAGCTCCTCCGATGCCGGCACGACACGGATCTCCTCGATGGGGTCGGTGCTGGCGACCGCCCCCACGTATCCTTCGCGTACGTCGAACCAGCGCAAGCAGCCCGCAGCCACCGACGCTTCGACGTCGAGCGCGCCCCCGCTCCCTTCCTCCCTCCGCGTCATGAGCCGGAGCCCGGCTCCGTGGCGTTTGGCGAGCGCCTCCTTGGCGCACCAGAGGCGCATGAACGCGCCGGGCCGCTCATCCTCGGGCATCCCTTCGAGGCGACGCGCTTCCGCGGAAGCAAACCAACGGTCCGCGATCGCCCCGGCTCGCGGCACCGGCCGCTCCTGCTCGATGTCGAGCCCGAGGCCGGCGGCACCGGTCACCCCGATCGCATAGAGCGAGCCCGAGTGCGCAACGGAGAAGGCGGTGCCGTGCAGGAGTACGGGCTTGCCCCCGGGGGCGGTCACGATGCGCAGTCCCTCCGGAGCCTTCCCGACGTAGCGTGAGAGGACGAGCCGGAGCGTCGCTCGTCGGGCGAGCAGCCGGCGACCCGCCTCGGGGTCGGTCATCGATGCCGCGCGCGCCCGCTCGGCCTCGGACGGCAGGTCGCTCCCGGCCGTCGCGAGAAAGGCGGGATCGGCGAGATCGATCAGCCAGACGTCGGTTCGGCCGCGCTCGATCGGGGGTGCGGGGATGGGGCGCTCGGAGGTCAGCCGGCGCGCACCCGGATCGCGAACGACGGTACCTCGTAGATGCGGAGCCCGTCCACCCACTGCGTGCCGAAGACCTCGACCGTCACGGACTCGCCCTCGACGACGTCCACCTCGAGGGCCTCGACCTCCGTCACGACCTCGTCGTTCTTCGGGACCACCTGACCGCGGTAGCGCCACGCGAGCGGGAAGTCGACGATGGGCTGCTCCCACACGGGGTTCTCGATCCCGTCCGCCCATCCCTGCAGGTGGACGAGGGCGCGCGCGGACTGCACGAGCGCCTCGAGGCCGAGCGAGCCCGGCTGCACCGGATCCTCGTAGAAGTGCGCCTTGAAGTACCACGCGTCCGGATGGATCTGCTGGAAGGTGCGGATCCGTCCGAGGCCCGCCTCTCCCGCGTCGGGCCAGAAGCCCGTGACCTCGTCGAGCATACGCATGCGGCCGCTCGCCATCCCGGGTAGGTGCGCGAGCGCTCCACCGCCCTCCGAAAGCGGAAGCTCCGGGGTGGGCGACGGCTCGTCGCGCCGGGCTCTCATCTCGTCCGTCGTCGGGAGGCCGCGCTGCGCCTCCAGGACCTTGGGGCTGAAGAAGCCGAAGTCGGTGGTGAGCGTCATGACCGGACCATCGCCGTCCTCGCACGTCACCTCGAAGAAGACGATGCTCGTGCCGGCCGCCTTGGCGAAGCGCGTCAGGTGCGTGGTGAGCCGGAGCGTCCCCGTGCCCGGCCGGACCTCGCGGTGCAGGATGCAGTCCTCTCCGTCGAGGTTGCGGAATGCGACGTCGCCTTCGGTATCGGCGAAGAAGTTCAAATACGACGCGAACCAGCCGCACGGCTGCAGGAGCGCCTCGACGAGCACGGCGAAGGGCATCGTCCCCTGGCCTTCCTCGAAGTACCACGCCTCCGGATCGACGTCGAAGGTGGACACGAGCGTCCCGCCTTCGGCCGCCGAGCCGGGCGCCACGTCCACCTCGACGATGCTGCTCATGAAGTGGTACGGCGGGCCCGGCAGCCGTGGACACTTCAGGGCGCCGTCGTACTTCGTGAACATCCTTCCGAAGGCGAGGCTCGGCCGACCCCATGCGCACGCCAGAAGTGCCTCGTAGTCGCCACGAACGTCCGAGTCGCCGGGCCCCACGAGCCGCTTCGGCTCGGCGCCCTCCAGGAAGTCGCGCTTGGTCTCGAGCGGGTAGTCGGGCACGAGCCGCAGGCCGAAGCGGCGGCACTGGAAGACCTTGAAGCCGTCGCTCTTGCACAGGAGCGAGGCGTACACCTCGGGGATGTCGCCGTCGATGATCTCCTCGATGAAGACCTCGTACTCGAGCGTGTGCGCGTCGTCGGGGATGACCTGCCCGCGACAGAGGAAGCGGGCCACCTGCCCCGGAACCGGCTCGAAGCGCCAGCCGTCGCGCCGGATCGTGAAGCCGAGCGCGGCCATGGCGAACGACATCGCCTGTGTGGCGGCGTCGGCCATGAGCGTCCCGGGCATGCACGGGTCGTTCTTGAAGTGCCCCTCGTAGAACCACGCATCGGTCGGGACGTGCGCCTCGGCGCGCAGGTACCCGCGTCCCCACGGACCCCCGGTCGGATCGAAGACCGGGACGTGGTCGATGAGGTTCATGCGACCGCCCGGCGTGTTCGGTGTGCGCGTATGACACGCCGTGAGCTCGAATCCGTCGCCGAAGCACGACCAGGCGTCTCCGTCGACCCACGCCTGGACGTCGTCCTCGGTGAAGGAGCGCCGCGTCGAGATCTGCGGCGGTACGTCCATACGGGCGCCCGAATCGGGCTCGTCGTCTTCCGCGCTCCACAGCACGCCGCCCGAGCCCGCGAGCTCCTCGGCGGTGAAGAAGCCGGCCTGACCGTTGCGCACGGAGATCAGCAGCCGGTCACCGATGTAGCAGTCGTAGTGGAAGAAGAAGAGGCGGACGTCGCCGGTCCTGGCATGTCCGTCGACGTAGATGTCGTAGGTGAGCGTCTCACCGGGGCGCGGAAGCTCGCCGTAGAAGGTCAGATCACAGCCGAGGAGGCGGTACGCGCGCTCGCCCCGGTTGAGGAAGTCGCAGCCGAGCCACGAGATGAGCAGCAGATCGGCCTGACCGGATTCGATCACCACGCCGGGCACCATGCGCCCCGCGTGCAGATACCAGGTGTCGTCGCGGACGTCGGTCTCGGTGACCACGCGACCCTTCTCCATGCTCCCCGGCTCGCCCTCGATCGTGAGCGCCCGATCGGCGAAGAGCAGCGGAGGCTCCGGCATGCGCACCTGGACGGCGTGCTCGTCCTGCTGCTCGAAGAGCTCGCCGAAGATCTCCGAGATCTTCCCGCTCGCGTGCGTGTGGAGCTGCTCGCAGGTCAGAAAGACCGTCTCCGGCATCGCGTCACGGTCGATCGGCGGGTGGATGGGGATCACGGGCGACGGCGGGCCGTCGACTTTCTTCACCCCGGTCGGCTCGGGAACCGCCGACTCCCCCACCACGATGCGCAGGTCGGGCGAGCGTGTCGCCTCTGCGGCCCCGTTCGGACCGGTCGCGCCACCCGCGTTGCCGGCGAACGTGCCGGCACCGTTCGCCTCCGGCGGAGCGGGCGACGTCGCCGGATCGGGTGCCGTCGACTCCTGGTGATCGGGCGTCGCTCCCGCGCCTCCGACGAGCGAGGACGGCTCGACGTCGGCCGGCGGCATCGGGGCCGAACCCGGCGGGGCGGCGCCGAGGCCGATCGCCAGGAAGCGGTCGTGAACCTCCTTCTGCCGCTGCAGGAACTCCGCGTGTGCTCGGGCCACCTCGGCGAAGAGGTCGGTGTCTCCGTCGTTCAGGGGGGCGTCACCCACCACCGGAGTCGGGGCCGACGCCGTACGGGCCGGCGGGGCCGGTCCGGCGGAAACGCTCGACGCCGCCGCCGAGGCGGTGGACGCGCCCGCTCCGCGGAAGAGGGAGCGCACGTCGTAGCCGAAGCCGGTCGGTGGCGGGGGAGCCATCGAGTCGTTCATCTCGTTCGTCATCCACGAGGGGCCCGAGCCCGACGCGACGGCGGCCGGCTCCGGGACGGGCACGGGAGTCACGCGGCCCTCGCCATCGGCGGGCGGGGTCGCTTCGGGGCGCGAGACCGGGGTGGACGGCGTCGCTCCGGGGCGGGCGACCGTAGCGGGCAGCGGCGCTTCAGGGTGCGGGACCACAGCGCGAGCGGGCGCCTCGCCCGAGGTCTCGTCGACCCGGGGTGCCGCCGCCTCGTCGGGCCAGACGACGTCGGGCGCATGGGCGGGAAGGCGCAGGACGGGGCCTTCCTCCCGATCGGCCGCATGCGCGTCGGCGCCGAGCTCTTCGAGCCGCCCGACGTACTCCTCGAGCCGCATGGGCACACCGGCCGCCCAGAGGCGCGCCACCGACCGTGTCGTCGCCTCGAGCCCGGAACCTTCGTGCGGGTCGAGCGCGACTGCGGTGTGCGGCCGACCCTCGAGGATCCGACCGATCGCACCGGTCACGATCCCGCGGGGCCCGTGCTCGATGAAGATCCGCACCCCGTCGGCGTACGCCTGCTCGATCGTCTTCGGGAAGTCGACGGGGTCGATCGCCTGCTGCGTGATCGCGTCCGCCGCAGCCTCGCGCGTCGGCACGTAGGCCCGGTTGCCGGCGTTCGTGTAGAAGCGGACGTTCGGCACGTCGCGCGTGTCGCGCGTGTGGATCTCGTGCCAGGTTCGCTCGAACGGGGTCAGAGCAGGGCAGTGCACCACCATGTCGAGCCCCAGGTCGATCGCGCGGTTGCGGCCGAGCTTCTCGACGACACGCGCGCACCCGTCGGCGTCGCCTCCGATGACCACGTCCTCGTAGTGGTGGATCACGGTGACGTAGACGCGCTCCTCCCCCGCCATCGCCTCCTCGATCGCTTCCAGCGGAGCCGCGATCCGGTAGTTGCGCCAACGGACGCGCTCGCCCGCGGGAAGCTCCCAGAACCGGGCCGCGGCCCGGCACTCGGCGGTGAGCTGGCTCACGTACATCTCGGAGTCCTCGATCTCGGCCAGCATATGGTCGAGGTCGTGCCAGACGCCGAACGCCATCAACGAGTTCGTCTCGCCGGACGACAGCCCCAACGACGCCTGCGGCTCCATTCCCAGAATGTTGCGGGTGAGCTGCGTGTGCGCCTGGCACACGAACGAGGATCCTGTGAGCTGCGTCGCGGGAGAGAAGGAGTCGATGTCGGCTCCGTAGAGGTCCGCCGCCAGCTTGGGCGTGCCGGCGAAGCGTTCCGAGAGCTCGTGTCCGATGCGCGGGAACGCGAGCAGCAGGTCGCGCGCGGCGCCCGGGTAGGCCGCAGCAGCACCCGTGTAGCAGAACGCGACCTCTCCCTCGGGCGTGCCCTCGCCGTAGAAGACGCCCGGCGCGGATGGCGTATGTCCCTCCCGCAGTCCCGAGGCCGCCCATCGGCCCAGCTCGTCGAGCCGCTCGTCGGAGGGGGCCACGAACGCGATGCGGCACGCCCCCTCGAAGCCCCGCGCACCCCGTTCGATCGTGTCGGCGAGCTCGTCCCGCGACGGTGCGGCGAAGAAGCGAACTCTCGGTGCGGCGACCGGACGGACGGTGGCGGAAGGGTGGGCCGACGCAGCCAGATCCGTGTCCAGCCCGAAGCCCGTGAAGGCCACCGAGGTCACGGTCGTGTGCACCGTCCCCCGAGGACGAGGGGCCGGCCAGGCTCCCGCGCGGTCGACCTTCGCCCCGAGGCTCGCGGTCAGCGCTCCCGCGGCCACGTGCAGAAGCCCGGAGGCGCCGTGTGCGTGACCGAAGCGAGCGGTGACCTCGCTCTCTCCCGCCTTGGGGGTGAGCTGGATCGTCACCGGCCCGGCAGGCGCCGCGCCGAGCGTCCGGGTGATCGACGCGACGACCGGTCGGCCGAGCTCGATCGCATCGGCCTCGCGGAAGAGGACGAGAACCACGGCCGCATCGCCCGGGCGCCGCCGATCGGCGGGAAGCACCGCCTCGGCCGCCGCCCGGTGCGCCCGCTCGTGGGAGAAGTC
>JANQME010000238.1 GCA_028280205.1 Longimicrobiales bacterium | reverse complement strand
CTTTCCCCGGACCGGCTCATGGACATCGAGTGGTCGCGTTCGGGCGGAGCGTGGGCGTATCTGAACGAGACGTCGATCTTCGACCTTCCGGACGCGCTGGCCCCCGAGGGAATCGAGGTCGAGGAGGACCCGCTGTACCTGCTCGGCCTCTCGATCTCGGACGCCGACACGGTCATCACGTTTCCGTCGGAGTTCGGGGTCTTCGACCGCTTCGACCTCGAGCAGGACCTCGCGCTGCGTCTCCAGACCGGTCTGCCCGCCGGAACCCGGGCGGAGGTCGCGATCACCGCGGTCGATCGCAACTTCGTGAACTGGTCACGGGGCGGGAACTTCAACCCCTCGGGTCAGGTGCGCGTCCCGAGCATGGATGGGGACGGGACCGGTGTCTTCGCGGCGTCGATCCGGCGCTCGTTCGACGTCTTCGTGGGGGATTCGTCGGACGGGAGCGCACCGGACTGCCCCGGTGTGCGGCCGCCGGGTCCACCACCGGGTTAGAGGCTCCCCGCCTGGGCAGAGCTCCCCTGACCGCCTGTCGCACCAGGCTAACCCGTCTGGAGGTCCTCGTCACTCGGGTCCGCGACCACGTAGACGTGGCGCGCGATCCCGGGCGGGACGTCGCGCACCCCCATGTCGTCGTTCGTGACGTCGATGCTGAGCGAGCCGTCCACGCGGGACACGGGACCCACGACCACACGGGCCCCCGGGATCAGACCGCCCTTCGCCATGGTACGCAGCTCCTGGGCATCCTCGTCGCGGACGGCGTGGATCAGGAGGCGGTCACCCTCCGCGGCGTCCGCGAGCGTCGAGTGTTCGACCTGCTCGATCTGGCCCGCCGCCGTCGGGATCGGCGCCCCGTGCGGGTCGTGGCTCGGAAAGCCCATCGCCCGGGCCATCCGATCGATGAGCTGGTCCGACGCCGCGTGCTCCAGCCGCTCGGCTTCGTCGTGCACGTCGTCCCAGGTGAAGCCGAGGCGGGCGCAGAGGTACGTCTCCAGAATCCTGTGCCGCCGGAGGACCTTGAGCGCTTCGCGCGTCCCGCTCCCGGTCAGCGAGACCCCCTTGTAGGGGACGTACTCGAGGAGTCCCGACTCGGCCATCCGCTTGACCATCCCGGTCACCGACGCCGGTTGTACGTCGAGCGCCTCGGCCACGGACGACGTGGAGACCGGAGAGCCTCCACCCGCCAGGTGGTAGATCGCCTTGAGGTAGTCCTCGACCGATCGGGAGAGCTTCCGCTTCGCCATGGCCCGAAGCTACCGAGCGTCTGCGACCGCGTCGACGGGACGGCGGGCTCCACAGAACACTGTTCCGGCGTGCGTCGTGGCCATTATCATGGAACAACTTGCCAGGCTCGCAGAGCCGCCACGCGTCAGTCCGTGTCGCGCCGGGACCCGCCGATCCGCACCGATGAGCGAACAGGACCAGGTAAAGCCCTATCACGCCAAGGACTCCGCGCCCGGGAAGGAAGCCGCGGACGTCGTCGCCGAAGTGCTTCAGCACGCGGCGGAGCGTGAAGAGGCGGCCAGGAAGAAGCAGGGTCCGAAGTCCCCGCCGAAGTGGATGCTCCCGCTCACCGTCAATCTCGGTGTGCTCGCGCTCTATTTTCTCATTGCGCAGCCCGAGTTTCTGATCGTGAATCCGATGGACGACCCTCGCTCCGCCGTGGAAGTGGACCAGGGCGCGCGCGCGATGGTCTACACCTTCGGAATCACCCGCATCGAGAACTTCCGGGCCGAGAACGGTCGCCTTCCGAGCTCGCTCGAGGAGGCCGGCAGCCCGCTCGGATCCCAGGGCCTGGTGTACACGGCCCGGGGTGACTCGACGTACACGCTGGTTTCGGGTGATCTGACCTTCGACTCGAGACGCGACGACCCGCGGTTTTGGGCCGGCGCCATGAATCTGGGAGGATGACCGGTATGCACGATCGAAGTCGGGGCGGCTTCTCCCTCGTCGAGCTTCTCCTGTCCATGGCCATCGTCGGGCTGCTGGCCGGGATCGCGATGCCGAATCTGCGCGGTATGACCTTCCGCGCGCGGGCCGCTGAGGTCGCCGCGGACATCGAGGTCGTGCGCGTGGCCACGCTCTCGTTCAACGGAGACGCTTTCTCCTGGCCTGCCGAGGTGACTGCCGGAACGGTCCCGACCGAGCTTTCCTCCGGCTCCGATCCGTATCTGCCCGAGGGCTTCTCGTTCCAGGGCAATGGATACCAGCTCGACTACGAGTTCCTCTCGCCCGTCGTGATCCCCGGCGAGCCCGGCACGACGCAGCTCATCGCGGTCGCGGTCGAGCTCGACGAAGACGAACTCTCCAACGCCGTGCTCGATCTGTTCGGGGGCTCCATCGTCTTCTCACTGGGGCGGCGGCACACCTTCCTGATCGACCGAAACTGACCTCCGGGTCCACTCTGCGCAGGGGGATGATGTCCGCGCGGAGGCTCGCGCACTTTCGTCCATGGGTCGTGTAGGACAGTTCGAAGGTGTGACGCTTCCCGGACGCCGAGGATTCAGTGCGCTACGAACAGGCGACAGAGGGTATCCGCGTGAGGGTTCGGCCGAGCTTCTCTCTCGCCGATTCAGACCCCTCGGACGGCACCTTCGTCTTCTGCTACGACATCTCGATGGCCAACGAGAGCGACAGCACGGCGCAGCTCCTGTGGCGCCACTGGCGGATCCACGACTCGGTCGGGGAAGACTCCATGGTCGACGGGGAGGGTGTCGTCGGGGAGCAGCCCGTGCTCGAGCCCGGCGAGTCGCACGAGTACCGCTCGTACTGCGTGCTCCGCTCTCCGGTGGGGTACATGGAGGGCCACTACACCTTCGCTCGGGCGGACGGGCGGACGTTCAACGTCGAGGTGCCGCGCTTCCACCTAAGCGGCCCGATCGTTCTGTCGGGTGGCGGTGCCGATCTCGCAGACCAGGACGACGAGGAGAGCGGACCGGTCCACTGACCTGGAACCGGTCCGGTTCAGACGGTTATCCTTGGCGTCTTCCGTACGACTCCCGAGTCCAGCAGGGATGCGAGCTCCGTGAACGATTCCGTCGCCGTCGACGCCAAGCGTATCCTCCTCCGATACGGCGCTCCGATCGCCGTGCTCGACGAGGTCACCGAGGCGGATCGTGTCGAGTTCGCTCGAGAGATCGCCAAGACCGCGCTGCCCGAGCGCGAAGATCGTCTGCGCGATCTGCTCGTGGAGAAGGGCTACATCGAAGACGAGGCGTAGCGCCGGACCGAGGGCTCACTCCGTCGCGGCGATCTCTACGACGCGGTCTCCGTCCAGCGGGAGCTGAACCGGAACTCGCGTCTTCCCTCCGGCGGACCGTACGTCCAAGTCCGCCTCCGCGCCGTCCATGCGCACCGAGCGCACGGCGCCGTCTACCTCGGGTGTGAGGATCAGGAGGGGCGGCACCGAGGCGCGCTCCGGCGAGACGACGAAGCGGTGCACGCCGTCCCGGCGCTCGTACCGCAGCTCCAAACGGCTCTCGCCGAGCGGTACGCCCGACACTCTGAAGCGGCGGACGTGCGCGGGGAGCGCAGGTGCGATCTCGATGCGACCCGAGGGTGCGTCCGGAACGATGCCGAGGATGCGCTCCACCAGGGTGCTCAACACCTCCGCCGTCCGCGGCGCGTCGCCCGGGGCGTCGGGATCGTCCCAGGTGGCGATTCCGGCGGGTCCGTTCTCGAGACCCGACGCCAGCGCGGAGCGCCACCGGAGCCACTGCGCGTCTGCGTCGAGCAGCGCGGCCTTCGGGCCGGCCATCGGGAGTCGTCCGCCCTGGGCGCCGGGGCGCGCTCCCGCTCCTCGCACCGCCCGGATCCGCTCGGGCGGGGCGGCGTAGCGTAGCGCGTCGGCGAGCGCCTGCGCGGCGCGCGGTCGAAGCTCGGGCGTGGAGTCGTCGCGGAGTTCGAGAAACGGCTCGACCGCGCTCGCGGCCGGACCGGTCTCGCCCAGCACCGCGGCGATCCGGGCGGCCAGGAGGGCGTGCGCGCTCGATCCGGGCGCGAGCCGGGCGAGCGCCCGATGCGCGGAGGCCCGGTCCCCCACCGCCACGGCCGCCAGACCGATCGCGGCCGCCGCGCCCGCCTTCCCGGGACGGAGCGCCGCCGAGAGACTGGCCGCGCGGACGCGGGCCCACGAGAATCCCTCGTCGATCTCGGGGAC
>JANQME010000194.1 GCA_028280205.1 Longimicrobiales bacterium | reverse complement strand
GCGCGCGCGCACCCTCTTCGAAGGAGGGGCGATCTCCCGCCAGGCGATGCAGCGGGCCGGCACGATGCTCGACGTGGCGAGAGCGGACCTCGAGCAGGCGACGCAGCGCCTCGCGCTCCTCAGGGAAGGCCCGCGCACCGAGACGGTTGCGGCTCAGCGGAGCGTGGTCGAACAGACCCGGGCCCGACTCGCCCTCGCAGAGGCGACGTTCGACCACACGTTCATCGAGGCGCCGTTCTCCGGGCTCGTGACCACCCGGCATCGCGAGCCGGGCGAAGCCGTCGGCGCGGGAACGCCGGTCGTCACCCTCCTCGATCCCGACGACCGCTGGGTCCGCATCTACGTGCGTGAAGACGTCATCGGGCGAGTGCAGCTCGGGTCGGGGGCGGAGATCCGATCCGATACCTGGCCCGATCGGGTCTACGGGGGCGAGGTCGTCTTCATCGGGAGCCAGGCCGAGTTCACGCCGCGCAACGTGCAGACCACGGAAGAGCGAACGAAGCTCGTCTACCCCGTGAAGGTGCGCATCACCGGCGACCCGGACTTCGAGCTGAAGCCCGGCATCCCGGCCGACGTGACGATCCTGGAGGGCTGAGCCGCCATGGACTCGCCCCACGGCCTCGCCGAGCGCCCGGCGATCGCCATCAGGGGATTGACCCGCCGCTTCGACGACCGCGTCGCCGTGGACGCGCTCTCCGTCGACGTCCGCTCCGGCGAGCTCTTCGGCATCGTCGGCCCGGACGGGGCCGGAAAGACCACGACGCTGCGCATGCTGGCGGGGGTCCTGCGGCCTACGGACGGGACGGCGCTCGTGGCCGGTATCGACGTCGCGCGCGACCCGGAAGGAGTGAAGCCGCACATCGCCTACATGTCTCAGCGCTTCGGTCTGTACGAGGATCTCACCGTACGCGAGAACCTCGACTTCTACGCCGACCTGTATCGCGTCCCGCGCGCGGAGCGGCCCGCTCGGCTCGAGCGCCTGTACGCCTTCAGCCGTCTGGGCGAGTTCACCGACCGCCTTGCGGGTAAGCTCTCCGGTGGGATGAAGCAGAAGCTGTCGCTCTCGTGTGCGCTCGTCCACAAGCCCGATATCCTGCTGCTCGACGAGCCGACGTTCGGTGTGGACCCGATCTCCCGGCGCGAGCTCTGGCTGATCCTCCACGAGATGGTCGCCGAGGGTATCACGATCGTCGTCAGCACCTCGTACCTCGACGAGGCCGAGCGGTGCGACCGGGTCGCGCTCCTGCACGAGGGTCGACTGCTCGCGCTGGACACGCCGACCGCGCTGCGGGGCTCGGTCTCCGGACGGATGCTCGCGATCCGGTCGAGCCGGCTGCGCCGCGCCCGGGACGTCCTGCGCGGGGCGGCCACGGTGCGGAGCGCACACCTCTTCGGTGACGCCGTGCACGTGCTCGTCGAGGCGGGCGTGCGCGACGAGGAAGCGCTCGCGCCGGTGCGCGCCGCCGGGCTCGACGTGCGGGACGTCGAGGAGACCGAGCCGTCGCTCGAGGACGTCTTCATGAGGCTCGTGGGATGAACCCGGTCGAGGTCGAGGGTCTGACCCGACGGTTCGGGGACTTCACCGCGGTCGACGGTGTCACCTTCCGGGTCCGCAGAGGGGAGATCTTCGGCTTCCTGGGCCCGAACGGCGCGGGAAAGACGACGACGATCAAGATGCTCACCGGACTGCTTCCGCCCTCGGAGGGCACGGGTCGCGTCGCCGGCCTCGACGTGCGCGCCGAGCGCGACGGGATCCGAGAGCGGATCGGGTACATGTCGCAGAAGTTCTCGCTCTACGCCGATCTCACCGTGCACGAGAACATCGAGCTCTTCGCCGGCCTTTACGGCGTCGTCGGGACCCGCTACGAGGAGCGGAGAGCGTGGGTCCTGGAGATGTCCGAGCTGGCCGATGCGGTGGACCGGCTCGCCGGTGAGCTGCCGCTCGGGTGGAAGCAGCGCCTCGCACTCGGGTGCGCCACGCTGCACGAGCCATCGATCCTCTTCCTGGACGAGCCCACCTCCGGCGTCGACCCCGTGGCCCGCCGACGCTTCTGGGACCTGATCGCCGCGATGTCCGAAGCCGGCACGACGGTGTTCGTCTCCACCCACTACATGGAGGAGGCCGAGTACTGCCACCGGCTCGCGCTCCTGAACCGGGGGCGGCTCATCGCGCTCGACACCCCGCGCGCGCTGAGGGCCCGTACCGTCGATCCGATCTTCCGGCTCGAGACCGAAGATGCACCGCGCGCCGTGCAGGCGCTCGTCCACGCCCCGGGGATGGTCGAGGCCGCGATGTACGGACGCGACGTCCACGTCACGGTCGAGAACGAGACGACCGGGGTCGACACGGTGCGGGCCGCGCTCGCCGGGGAGGGCCTCTCGGTCGCGTCGATCGAGCGGGTCGAGCCCTCGCTCGAGGACGTCTTCACCGCCCTGGTGCGGGCCGAAGGCGGCGCGGTCGTCGGATGAGCCCGCTCGATCCGCACCGGCTGCTCGCCGTCGCCCGCAAAGAGTGGATCCAGCTCCGGCGCGACACCCGCAGCATGATCCTCGCGTTCGCGCTCCCGATGATGCTCCTCGTCTTCTTCGGGTACGCGATCACATTCGACATCGACGACATCACGATCGCGGTCGTGGACGAGGACCGGACCGCCGCCAGCCGCGAGCTGGTCGACGCGTTCGTGGCGAGCGACTACTTCACGGTCCGGGAGCGACTCGCGGACCGCGGACGCACGGAGGAGCTCCTCGTGCGCGGCCGGGTCCTGGGGGTGCTCACGATCCCGCCCGGCTATGCGCGTGACCGGGCCGCCGCGGGCCGCGGGGCGACCGTCCAGCTCCTCCTCGACGGCGCGGACGCCAACACGGCGACAATCGCGATGAACCTCTCAGGCGCGGTGGCGGCGAGCCACGGGGCACAGGTCGCGGCTGCGGGTGCGTCCTCCCCCGACCGAGCGAGCAACGCCACCGGTGCGCCCGTCCGGCTCGAGAGCCGCACCTGGTACAATCCCAGGCTCGAGAGCCGCCACATGATCGTCCCCGGGCTCATCGCCGTCATCATGTCGATGATCGCGGCGATGCTCACCGCGCTCACGATCGCCCGGGAGTGGGAGCGGGGCTCGATGGAGCAGCTCGCCGCCACCCCGGTGAGCCGGCTCGAGGTCGTGCTGGGCAAGCTCCTCCCCTACCTCGTGATCGGCATCCTCGACGTCTCGCTCGCGGTCGTCGCGGGCATGCTCCTCTTCGGGACGCCACTGAACGGGAGCGTCCTGCTGCTGGGCGTCATGACCGTCCTCTTCCTCGTCGGCGCGCTCGGCCTCGGGATCGTGATCTCGGCCGTCGTGAAGTCCCAGGTGCTCGCAACGCAGGTCGCGATGGTCGCCACCTACCTCCCCGCCCTGCTCCTCTCGGGCTTCATGTTCGACATCGCGAGCATGCCGGTGGTTCTGCAAGGCATCACGTACCTCGTGCCCGCCCGGTACTTCATCACGGTCACTCGCGGGATCTTCCTGAAGGGCGTCGGCATCTCGGTGCTCTGGCCTCAGGCGCTCCTGATGCTGCTCTTTGCCGTGGCGGGTGTCGCGCTCGCGACCCGGGCGTTCCGCAAGGAGCTCGAAGCATGAGCGGGCGCGCCGGAGGCGGCGGTGGACCGAGGCTGAATCCGCTGCGCGTTCGCAGGATGGACGCCAAGGAGATACGTCAGCTCTTCCGCGACCCCAAGACGAAGCGCATCATCTTCGCCGCGCCGATCATTCAGCTGCTCGCCTTCGGCTACGCGGTGAACACCGACGTGCGCAACGTCGCGACGGCCGTCGTCGACCACGACCGCACCGCGGAGTCACGCGCGCTGGTCGACGCCTTCACGGCGTCGGGCTACTTCCGGGTCGTGGAGCGGTCCGATCGGCCCGCCGACCTGGCCGAGGCGCTCGACCGCGGACGGGCCGTCGTCGCGCTCGAGATCCCGGCCGGGTACGCGGCCGACCTGAAGGCGCGTCGGAGCCCGGCGGTCCAGCTCCTCGCCGACGGCACGAACTCGAACACCGCCACCGTCGCGCAGGGGTACGCCGGCGAGATCGTCCAGGCCTACGGTGCACGGCTGGCCGCGGCGGCGGGCGGGCGCCGATCGGGCGTCGAGCTGCGCACCCGCGCCTGGTTCAATCCGTCGCTCGAATCGCGGGTCTACAACGTACCCGCCGTGATCGGTGTGATCGTCCTCATGATGTGTCTCATGCTCACGGCGCTCGGGATCGTGCGCGAGCGGGAGGTGGGTACGCTCGAACAGCTCCTCGTTTCTCCGCTCTCGCCGGCCGAGCTGATCCTCGGCAAGACGATCCCCGTGGCGGGCATCGCGGTGCTCCAGATCACACTCGTGACGACCGTAGCGCTCCTCTGGTTCGGCATCCCGATCACGGGAAGCGTGCCGACCCTCTTCGTGGCCGCCGTCCTCTTCATCCTCGCCGGGCTCTCGGTCGGACTCTGGATCTCGACGATCAGCGCCACGCAGCAGGAAGCCTTCCTCTCGATGTACCTGTTCATCCTTCCGGCGATCATCCTCTCCGGCTTCCTGTACCCGGTGCACACCATGCCCGACGGCTTTCGCTACCTCACGTGGCTGAACCCCCTGCGGCACTTCCTCGACGTCGTGCGGGCGGTCTTCCTCAAGAGCGCGGGCTTCGCCGACGTGTGGGTCTCGATCGCGATCCTGCTCGCGATGGCGGTCGCGGGGCTGAGCTTCGCGACGCGGCGATTCCGAGCCGCGCTGTGAGGCGCAACCGCCGGCCCTCGAGGGCGCGCCGCCGCATGACCACCCACCAATTGACATTACTTTATATATAAATGATTATTTAGTCATGCATCACCGCCGATGCGCCGCGAGTCGCACGTGAAGACCGAGGAGGAAGCGATGACGACGGAGCTGCGGACCACCGGGTTCCACCACATCACCATGGTGTCGAAGGACGCCCGACGAACGCTCGACTTCTACGGCGGGCTGCTCGGCCTCGGACTCGTGAAGAAGACGGTCAACTTCGACGACCCCGGCGCCTACCACCTCTACTTCGGGGACGAGATCGGACGGCCGGGCACGATCCTCACCTTCTTCGAGTGGCCAAGGTCGCCGAAAGGCCGCTGGGGCGTGGGCGGGGTGCACCACCTCGCGCTCGGGGTCGCGACCCCGGAGGCCCAGCTCAAGTGGAAGCGACGCCTCACGGACGCGGGCGTGAGCGTCACGGGCCCGCTCGACCGGGGCTACTTCCGGAGCCTCTACTTCGCCGACCCCGACGGGCAGATCCTGGAGATCGCGACGGTGGGTCCGGGCTACGCGATCGACGAGCCGGCCGACGCGCTCGGCTCGGAGCTGCTCGTGCCCCCGACCGAACGCATGCCCGAGGGTCGGGACGAGGCGGCGATCGCGGCCGCGACGCATCCCGAGCCCGTTCCGGAGGTCACCCCGGACATGGCGCTCCAGGGGATCCACCACATCAGCGCGATCACGGACGACCTCGCAGCCGCGGGCGACTTCTACGAGGAGGCGCTCGGGCTGACGCTGGTGAAGAAGACGTACAACCAGGACGACGGGAAGACGAAGCACTACTTCTGGGCCGCATACGAGGACAGCGTCGTGGCGCCGCACTCCTCGATGACGCTCTTCGGCTGGGAGGGGAGCGACTACCTCACGCGACCCGGCACGGGACAGACGCACCATATCGCGTTCCGGGCCGAGAGCGCGGAGCAGCAGCTCGCCTGGCGCGAGCACCTGATCGGACTCGGGCTGAACGTGAGCCCGGTCATGGACCGCTCGTACTTCGAGTCCATCTACTTCCGGGCGCCCGACGGCCTCCTATGCGAGATCGCCACGGACGGTCCGGGCTTCGGGATCGACGAGTCGGCGGACGCGCTCGGAGAGAGCCTCAAGCTCCCGGCCTGGCTCGAGCCGCGTCGCGAAGAGATTGAGAGCACCCTGGTGGCGCTCCCGTGAGCGCGGCCGGCCGGCGGGGCCCGATCACGTACGGCCGCGCCGCCGGTCTCGACTACGATATGAGCCTCCCTGAAGGCGCCGGCGACGGAACGACGGTGGCCGTGCTCCTGCACGGCCGCGGGAGCCACAAGGGGGACCTGCAGGCACTCGCGCCCGTCCTGCCGGACGGATGGGCGATCGTCACACCCCAGGCGCCCTTCCCCGGCCGCGACTGGGGGTACGGCCCCGGGTGGGCGTGGTACCGCTACGTCGGCGAGAACCGCGTGGTCGAGGAGACGATGGAGGAGAGCCTCGGTCACCTGGAGGCCTTCCTGGGCACGCTCCCCGTAACGCTCGGATTCGAGCCGGGAACACTCGTGCTCGGCGGCTTCTCGCAGGGCGGCACCATGAGCGTCGCATACGCGCTCTCCCACCCGGGCCAGGTCACGACCGCGCTCAACCTGTCCGGGTTCCTGGCGGCGCACCTCGAACTGCCGACGGGTGCCGAAGCCGAGTCCGCTCCACCCGTCTTCTGGGGTCACGGCACCCGCGACCCGAACATCCCCTTCGCGCTCGCGGAGTCGGGACGGGATGCGCTCCGGTCCGCGGGGGTCCCGCTCGTCACGTCGGATTACCCGATCGGCCACTGGATCGTCCCCGAGGAGATCCACGAAGCGGTAGCGATGATCGAGGGGCTGCCCGGCCCCCCTGTCGCCTGAAGTCGTAGCCCGCTACCGTTTCTGTCGGCGCGCCCGCGCCATCCGTCGAACCTCTTCCGTTGAGGCATCGAATCGATGCGCGGAATCCGTTCCATCGCCCTGGCAGGGACGTTGGGCCTGACGCTCGGCTTCGCGCCCGTGTCCGCCCAGGACGTCGAGGACATCATCGGTCGCTACTCCGGCGCCAACGCGGACGGGTACCTCCAGCCGCTCGCCGACGTCTTGAGCTCGGCGCTCGGCAGCGGCTGGGCCCGCTCGGCGGACATCCAGCCCGGCTTCCACCTGCGACTCTCCGCGATCGCGGCGGGGGCTCCGATCGGTGACGACGCGCGCACCTTCCGCGCGACGACCGAGAACTTCAACCCGGAGCAGACGGTCGACGCACCCACGATCTTCGGCTCGCCCTCGACGGTGTCCGTCGACGGCGCCGGAGGGACACGCTACGTCTTCCCCGGCGGGCTCGATACGGACTACATGGGTACGGTGATCCCACAGGTCACGATCGGAACGGTCTTCGGGACCGAGGCGATGGTGCGCTGGTTTTCCTTCGAGGTGGATGAGGAGTTCGGCTCCGTGTCGCAGCTCGGGCTGGGACTGCGCCACGACGTCGATCGCTACCTCGGAGCGTTTCCGCTGGAGCTCGCCCTCGGCGGGTACTGGCAGGAGTTCGAGGTCGGAGATGCCGTCCAGGCGACGGCCACGTCCGTCATGCTCCACGGGAGCTGGGCGGCGAGCCCCCTGACACTCTTCGGCGGTCTCGGCTACGAGTCCGCCTCCGTGGACTTCACCTACACGCCCGAGGGAGCCTCGAGCGGGATCGACGTCGCGCTCGACGGAGCGAACTCGATTCGCGCGACGTTCGGCGCCGGGCTTCAACTCTGGATCGTCGGCGTCTTCGCGGACTACACGATCGCCTCGCAAAGCGCGTTCACGCTCGGCCTGGAGTTCGGACGATGAGGGCACGCGGCAGCTTCTGGCTTCTCGGACTCCTGGTCGTCGTCGCGAGCGGATGCGACGGGCGCCTCGTGCCGGTCACGGCGCCGTTCGAGCGCGACTTCACGTTCACCTTCGACTCCGATGACGGCACCACCGAGGTCGCGACCCTCACCGAATCCGACATCGTCGGCGAGCTCGACATCCCGGACGATGGCTTCATCGCAAGCGTGGCGATCGAGCGGGTCGTCCTCGCGCTCGCACCGGGCACCGGGAACACCGCGGCCAGCGCGTCGCTCACCTTCACGTACGAGGCCCAGAACTTCACGGAGACGCTCGACATCACGGTGGCGAACGTGGATGGCGAGGCGGTCGACGCCCTCGTCGCCAACTCCCTGCGGGCCGTGGAGGCCGACGTCCAAGGACTCGCCGAGGGTACGGGCCCGTCCGCGATCACCGTGCAGGGGGACGTGTCCAACATCCAGGCGGGCGGTGCACGACTCGTGCTCGACGCGACGCTGACGCTTCGGCTGACGATCACGTACTACGACTGTCAGGACCTCGCCTTCGGTCCGTTCGGTCCGGGCGCGGAGTGCATCACGGAGGAGAATCCGCTCTTCCCGGGATGAGGGGTGAGTCAGCTCCCCGATCCCGCGTACCCCGTCAGCTCGACGTAGCCGCGACCCGATACCGCTCGGCCCCCTTCTCCACTTCCGCGCACCCCCACCGAGCCTTCCCAGTAGCGAAAGGCGACGCGGAGCTCCTGGTCGAGCACCGCGGGCTCCACGGTGAGATCCCAACCCCGCTCCGGCACGCGGACCCGCCAACCCGACGGATACGTCGACCCGTCGACCGGCGAGGACCACTCCCCCGTCGGCTCGACGATGACCTCCCTGCCCCACCGCAGAGGGATGCGCCGTCCCTCCGGGTCGATGAGAACCCCATCGCTCAGAGGGTCGGCGGTGCCGTCGCTCCGCCGTAGCTGGTAGACCATCATCTCCCAGCCGTCGTCGAGCTGGAGCGCGAACCAGTCCCACCCGACCTGGTCACCCGAGAGCGCGGACGTGGACCACTCCCGGTCGAGCCACGCCAGCCCCGACACCGAGACGGTGTCTCCGTCCACCACGACCCGACCCGCCGCCGGCATGCGCGTGTGGGCGTAGTAGTACGAGGCGTTGCCGGGCTCGACCCCCTTCAGGCTCAAACCGTCGACACCCTGGCGCACGTGCGGCTTGCCCGCGTCGAGTCGCAGATCGATCGCGGTCCCGCCCCCATCCGCGGTCAACCGGAGCGGGAAGACGCCAGCCGCGGGATCCGACGTGCCTGTCCCCGCCTCCACAGCACCGATCCCTGCCCGGGTGGATGCGACCGAGCCGTCGGCTACGGCCTCCAGAGACCCGAGCCGCCAGTCCTCGAGCCACACCTCGAACGGCTCCGCCCGCGCACCGGCCAGTCCGGCCGCGCCACGTGCGAAACGCTCGAAGGCGCGGAAGTCGGACGCGGCCACGTCCGTCAGCGCAAAGTGTCCCATGTACGCCTGATTCGTGGCCCACGCGGAGGGGCCGCCAGGCTCGGTAGGCGCCAGGCTGCTCCGGAAGAGCGTGAACTGGAATCCGAAGTCGCGTCCGTCCTCGGACTTCAGATTGCCGGTCACGTACCACCACTCCGTGCGGAAACGCTCGTGCGGGCCGTGGTCGGCCGGGAAGTCGAAGTCGCGGGCCTCGAGCGCCCGCGCGTAGCCGGCCGTGTCGGCACCCCCGAGCGTCTCGACCAGCGAGAGCGTGAACGCATCACCGGACCCTTCGTCGGGGCGCGCCGACGCCGCATCGCAACCCGTCAGCACCACGGCGGCCGACACGCACACGCAGACTGCGAGCCTCCGCCGTCTCATCGTCACTCCCCTCGGAGCGCCAGCGCGGGCGAGGCCCGCGACATGCGCCACGCAGGATATACGCCCGCCAGCAGCGCTCCGACGAGCGCGAGGGCGACGGCCTGGAGTAGGACGGCGGATCCGACCTCCATGTTCAACGTCCACCCGAACGAGCGCTTGTTCACCACGAAGATCATCACCCACGAGAGGACGAGCCCCATCGGAATCGAGAGCAGGCCCGAAGCGAGCCCGATCAGGCCGGTCTGGGTGACGACCAGCCGCCCGAGCTGGCCGGGCGTGAGACCCTGTGCCCGAAGCAAGCCGAGCTCGCGCGCCCTCTCGAGCTGGAGCGCGGCGAGCGCGCTGAGCACACCGACGAAGGCGACGACGAAGGCGAGCAGGCGGAGCACCGAGGTGACGCGGAACGTCCTGTCGAAGACCTCCAGCGAGGCCTCGCGCAGCGTGTCGTTCGAGCGGGCGAGCACCGCGCGGCCCTCCGGGACGAGCTCCAGCAGCTCCTCGATGACGACCTCGGAGTCCGCACCCTCCGACAGGAAGAGCCCGAGCGACGTCACGCCGGGATCGTCGAAGAGGTCGTCGTACAGCATCCGCCCCATGATGATCGTCCCCTGCTCCGACCCGTAGTCGTAGAAGACACCGGCAATCGGCACCTCGACCTCGCCGGACACGCCGTCCAGGGTTACGGCGTCACCGACCTCGAGGCCCCGTCGGTACGCGTACGGCTCCGAAACAATCACCCCCTCGCCGGCGCGGAAGCGCGCCATGATCCCGTCGCGCGAACCCGAGAGGAAGTCGAAAGAGTCTTCGCCGCGCGGATCGAGATCGAGCGCCACGAGACGGAAGGCGTCGTCGTCGCGAACGAGGTCGAAGCCGCGGTACGTGCTGTAGCCGGACACCGCCGGGTATGCGACGAAGGCGTCGACCACCTCCGGCCAGAGCGTACCGGACGCCCGTGACGCGTTCGGCCCCGGCAGCGAGACGTAGACGTCGGCCTGGAGCGTCCCGTCGAGCCACTGCACCAACGTGCCCCGAAAGCTCTGGATCATGACGCCGAGCCCGACCGTGACGGAGACGGAAACCACGAGTGCCGCGATCGCCGGAGCGGTCCGGCTCAGGCTGGCGCCCACGCCCCGTGCCGCCATGACGCCCAGCGTGCCGCCAAGGCCGCGCAGCACGGGCCGGGCGGCGGCCACGAGCATGAGCGTCCCACCGGGCGTCATGAGCGCGAGCCCGGTCATGACGAAGAAGAGCGCCGAGAACGATACGACGAGGCTGCGGGTCGGAACGAGGAGGATGAGCGCGCCCAACGTGCTCAGCGCCGCCCCCGTGACCGCCGCGATCGGCACGAGCTTCCGTGCCCGGGCCTCGACGACGGAGCGCAGCGCCGCGAGGCGAGGATTCGCGCCCGCGGCCTCGAGCGCCGGCGGCAGCGCGGCGACGAGCGTCGCACCGAGGCCGAGGAGCACGGCCTTCGCCACGGCGAGCGGCTCGAGCGCCACGTCCCGCACCGTGACGGAGAAG
>JANQME010000396.1 GCA_028280205.1 Longimicrobiales bacterium | reverse complement strand
GTGGTGGTCGCCGACCTCCACTTTCGCTGACCTGGCACGCCGGCCCGACACCGACCCGGAGCGCCGCGCGGGCCCGCTACTCCTTCACATAGTGGCAGCCCAGGCTCGTCGGGTTGCGCCGGGCGGCCTCGGCCACGCTGCGGGCGGTCACGATCCCGTTGCGCAGCTCGAGGAGCTGGCGGCTGATCCGGGTGGAGCGGTAGAAACGCTCGATCCGGTGGCTCAGATATCCGAGGTCGTCGCAGGCGCGCTTGAGCCGCTTGGGCGTTCGGACGATACCGGCGTAGTTCCACATCGTGTGGCGGATCGAGTTCCAGTCCTGCCGGAAGAGGACCGGATCCATCTCGTCCTCGTAGTCCGCCGAATCCCACGGAGGGATGCGCCCGTACACCGATTCGAGATCGGCCGCAGAGCCCGCCTCCACGTCGCAGCGCAGGGCCGCACCGGCCTCCCAGCCCCAGACCAGACCTTCCAGGAGCGAGGTCGACGCGAGCCGGTTGGCTCCGTGCAGCCCACTGCAGCTCACCTCCCCCACGGCATAGAGGCCTTCGATGTTCGGTACCTTTCCGTCCAGCCCGACGAGCACGCCCCCACACGCGTAGTGCGCGGCCGGCACGACCGGTACGGGGTCCCGCGTCATGTCGAGGTGACGTCGGCTCAGGAATTCGTGGATCTGGGGAAAGCGTGCGACGACGTCGAGGCCGTCGCGGTGGTGGTGCGCCAGATCGAGGTAGACGCATGGGTGCCCGGTACGCGCCATCTCCTCGTGGATCGCGCGTGCGACCTCGTCGCGAGGCGCGAGCTCCAGCCGATCGGGTGCGTAGCGCTCCATGAAGCGCTCTCCGTCGGCGTTCACGAGCCAGGCGCCCTCACCCCGCACGGCCTCGGAGATGAGGAAGCGCTCCTCACGCGGCGAGAAGAACGCCGTCGGGTGGAACTGGACGTACTCCATGTTGCGCATCGGGAGGCCCGCCCGGAACGCCATCGCGAAGCCGTCCCCAGTCGAGACCGTCGGGTTCGTCGTGTGCAGGAAGATCTGACCGAGCCCGCCGGTGGCGAGCACGGTACAGCGGGCCAGCACGGTCTTCACCTCGCCGGTCGACTCGTCCAGCACGTACGCGCCGAGCACGCGATCGGGGACGTACGCCCGCTCCGGATCCGGGTCGTGGTGCGAGCGGGTGATCAGGTCGACGGCCATGTGGGCCGGCTCGACTCGAATCCTGTCGTGCGCCATCAGCGCCTCGGTGAGCTTCTCCTGGATCGCCCACCCGGTCGCGTCGCCCACGTGCACGATGCGGTTCCTCGAGTGGGCGGCCTCGACGGTCAGCGCGAGCGCTCCACCGGGCTCGCGGTCGAACGGCACGCCCAGGCGGTCGACGAGGAGCTCCACGACGAGGTGCGGTCCGACCTCCGCGAGCTGCTCGACGGCCGCCCGCCACCCGGTGTGGTCGCCCGCCTCCAGGATGTCGTCGACGGGGAGTGCGGGCGGGTCCCCCTCGCCCTCCGCGGCGATCCCGCCCTGCGCCCACCCCGGCGCGGTCCTGCGCGGATCCGACGACTTCACGACGGAGAGGACGTTCAGCCCGAAGTCGGCCGCGCGCAGCGCACACGTCCCCCCGGCGATCCCTCCTCCGATCACCAGGACGTCGACGAGATCGACGCGACTCACGGTCGGGCTCGCACGGTTGTCGGACCTCCTCCGGCGGAACCGCCCCCGACGTCCCGGGTCTCCCCGGGAGGCCGGTCCCCGGAAGGCGTCCGGAGATCGAGCGGCGCGGGTACATAGGACTGAGGCGCCCGAGCCGTCAACTCGTGCTGCGCCGGCCATTCGTCGTACGCCTCCTCCGCTCGTCGTGGCCCCTGCCGAATTCCCGTGACCCCCGAATCCCTCCTCGTCGCCCTCTCCGGGCTGGCCGTGGTGCTCTCCGCGATGACGGCGCTCTGGCTCGGGAGCCTGCTG
>JANQME010000153.1 GCA_028280205.1 Longimicrobiales bacterium | reverse complement strand
CGAGGCGCTGGAGCCGCTCGCCTCGTTCGTGCTCGTGGGGTTTCTGCGTGACGTGCTGGGGGCCGATCAGGTGAACTTCGTGAGCGCTCCCCACCTCGTGCGCCAGCGCGACGTGGGCGTGGCCCGGACGCGGCTGTCGAACCGAGCCGATTACGCCGAGTACGTCGAGGTGGACCTCGACGCCGAGCGTGGGCCGCTGCGGTTGGCCGGTGCGCTGCTCGGCGACGCCCATCCGCGCATCGTCCGCATCGGCGACTACCGCGTGGACGTGGTCCCGTCGGAAACGCTGATCGTACTCAAGAACGACGACGTGCCCGGGGTGATCGGGCGGGTCGGCTCGCTGCTGGGCGACCACGCGATCAACATCGCGGGATACCACCAGGCACGGCTCTCCAAGGGAGGTGAGGCGCTCGCGGCCGTGGTCGTCGACGGCGAGGTGGGGAGCGAGGTCCGGGACGCGATCCTGGAGCTGCCCGAGGTGTCGAAGGCGGTCGTGGTCAGGCTCGACTGAGGCTCCCGCCGGAGACGGGAGAGAGGGACGACGGGGCGACACGGACGACGGGGGTGACACGGACGAGAAGCGGAGAAGGCGGATGCTGAGTGACCTGCAGACGAAGAAGCTGACCCGGTACTTCCAGGTCTACGACATCGACGACGACGGCCGTATCGAGGCGTCCGACTTCGAGCGCATCGTCGAGAACGTGCGTCTCCTCCACGGCATCGACGGCGAGGACGCCGACGGTCTGGCTGCCGCGTACCGGACGCTCTGGGCCCGACTGCGCGCGGCGGCCGATGTCGACGGTGACCGGGGGATCGACCTGGACGAGTGGCTCGCGTACTGGCAGCTCACGCTCGAGGACGACGCGCGCTACGCCGCCGAAGTGGACGGACTGACCGAGCGGCTCCTGTCCGTCTTCGACCTCGATGAGGACGGGGCGATCGGCCCGTCGGAGTTCTCGGACTTCTACGGGATCTTCGGTCTCCCGGTTCGGCTGGCCGAGACGGTGTTCGCGGAGCTCGACGCCGACGCCGACGGACGTATCACCTCCGCCGAGCTGCGTGAGGCGGGGCGCGTCTTCTTCCGCAGCGACGATCCGACCGCGCCGGCCAACGTTCTCTTCGGCCCGTACGGGGCGTGAGCCGCGCGAGCGCATGCGGTTGACCTTCTGGGGTGCCGCCCGGACGGTCACCGGGTCCGCCCACCTCGTCGAGTTCGAGGGTGGGCGGTTGCTGCTCGACTGTGGGCTCTTTCAGGGACGTCGAGCGGAGGCGCATCGGCTCAACCAGGAGTTCGCCGCCGACCCGGCGACGATCGACGCCGTCCTCCTGTCGCACGCCCACATCGACCATTCGGGGCTCCTCCCTCGGCTCGAGCGCGAGGGCTTTCGCGGACGGGTGTTTGCGACGCCCGCAACGCGGGACCTGTGTACGTCGATGCTCGCGGACAGTGCGCACATCCAGGAGAAGGACGCCGCGTGGGTGAACCGGCGGGAGCGGAGAAGGGGCGGAGACGCGATCGAGCCGCTGTACGGGATGCGCGACGTGGGGGCCGTCCTCGAACGCTTCGAGGACGTCGGATACGACGAGCCCTTCTCCCCCGTTCCCGGGCTGGAGGTCGTGTACCGGGACGCCGGCCACATCCTGGGCTCGGCGACGATGGTGCTCACCGTCCTGGAGGCCGGGCGAGAGAAGAAGATCGGTTTCACGGGCGACGTCGGGCGTGCCGAGCGGCCGATCCTGCGGGACCCCGCGCCGATGGACGACTGCGACGTCCTGATCTGCGAGTCGACGTACGGCGGCCGCGCGCACGAGCCGCCGGACGCCGCGCGCGAGCGCCTGGCCACCGTGGTGGCGGAGACCGCCGCACGCGGTGGGAAGGTGATCATCCCGGCCTTCGCGGTGGGCCGGACGCAGGAGATCGTGTACCGGCTCGATCAGCTCACGCACGAGGGTCGGCTGCCACCCATTCCCGTGTACGTGGACAGCCCGCTCGCCGTGAATGTCACCGAGGTCTTCCGTCGGCATCCCGAGTGCTACGACGCCGAGCTGCTCGCGTACATGGAGGGGAGCGACGGCGATCCGTTCGGGTTCCACCGGCTCACCTACGTGCGCGACGCCGAGGACTCGAAGAAGCTCAACGCCTCGCGACTGCCCATGGTGATCATCTCGGCGTCCGGCATGTGCGAGGCGGGTCGGATCCTGCACCACCTGCGGCACGGCATCGAGGATCCGCGGAACACGATCATGATCGTCGGTTTCTGTGCCGAGCACACGCTCGGCCGGCGGATCGTGGAGCGACGCCGCGAGGTGAAGATCTTCGGCGAGCCCTTCCGGCTCCGGGCCCAGGTCGAAGTCATGAACTCGTACTCGGCCCACGCCGACGAGGGCGAGCTCGTGGACTTCGTGCGCCACCTCGACCCCGATCGGCTCGAGCGGATCTTCCTGGTGCACGGCGACGCGCAGCGGCAGCTCGCGCTGCGTGATGCGCTGGAAGCCGCGGGCTATCCGGGGGCGTACGGGCCGGGGCGGGGGGAGGTGTTCGAGGTCTAGACTGTCCTACTCCCGAGTTGTGGCGACGGTTGGGTCATCGACCTGAGTACATCTTGTTGGCGCCGACGACCTGGAGCGGTCGCGGAGCTGATCCTTATCGAGGCTCCAGCGCCTCCGCCAGCACCACCGCCGCGTGGACGGCCCGGTGTCCCGTCCCGTCCGCGATCTGCGCGCGGCAACTCGTCCCGTCCGCGACGACGCGGGCGTCCGGAGCGGCCTCACGAATGGCGGGCAGGAGGGAGAGCTCGGCCATCGCCATCGACGCCTCGTAGTGCTCCGCACCGTACCCGAAGGCGCCCGCCATCCCGCAGCAGCTCGATTCGACCGCGTCGACGTGGAGCCCGGGTATGCGGCGCAGGACGTTCAGCGTGGCCCGGTCGCCGCCGAACGCCTTCTGATGGCAGTGGCCGTGCACGAGCACAGGCCGACCGGCGCAGTCCGCGCTCGCCGAAGCGGACTCGCCCGGGTCGGGGCGTCCGCCGGCCCGAAACGGAAGCGTTCGCCCCTCGGCCCACGCTTCCTCGACCACCTCCTCGAGCAGCTTCGCCTTCCGCGCGACGGCCGCGGCGTCGCCTCCGGGCAGGAGCGCGGGAATCTCGTCCCGTAGCGTGTACAGGCACGACGGTTCGAGCCCGACGATCGGTGTACCCGCTTCGGCGAGCGGGACGACGGCGTGCAGCAGCCGTTCCGCCTCGACGCGCGCCTCGTCGAGCATCCCGACGCTCAGGAATGTGCGTCCGCAGCAGAGCGGGCGTTCGCCGGGCGGGGGCGTGACGGCGGTCACGGACCACTCGCCGGCGTGCAGGACGCGGAGCGCCGCGCGCGCGTTCTTCGGCTCGAACCAGCGGGTGAACGTGTCGACGAAGAGCGCCGCCTTCGGAGCGAAACCGTCGGATGCGCCCTCTCGTCCGGTCCGAGGTCGGGAGACGACCCCCCGCGCGCTGCCAGGGCCAGGAGGTTGCGCTCCGACCTCCTCGTCCCGCCACGGGCGCCGGGCCCAGCGGGGCAGGGCGCGCTCCGGCGCAAAACCGAGGAGTCGTCGGGCGAGCCCGTCGGGCGCCGCATTCAGGAGCCCGCGGACGCGACTCGCGGCCGGCGCGAGACGCGGCAGGGAGGCGAGGATACGGTCGGCTCGCCCCACGCCCTCGCGCCGGTTGCGCCGATGGAGCCACTCGAGCTTCATGCGCGCCATGTCGACGCCGGCCGGGCAC
>JANQME010000150.1 GCA_028280205.1 Longimicrobiales bacterium | reverse complement strand
GCGCTCGCACGATACGCGCCGACGCCGGCGGCGCGCCGAGAGCGAGCCCCCACGGAGCGGGAGGCGGCATACCTCGAAGCGATCGACGTCCTCTACGGGTCGGGGAGCAAGACGGATCGGGACCTCGCGTACATGCAGGCGATGGGTCGACTGTCCGCCGCGTACCCGGACGACCTGGAAGCGCGCGCCTTCCACGCCCTCGCCATCCTGGGGAAGACCGACGGCGAGCGGGACTTCGCGAGCTACATGAAGGCCGCGGCGACCGCGCAGCCCGTCTTCGACGCAAACCCCGATCACCCCGGCGCGGCCCACTACATCATCCATTCCTTCGACGATCCGATTCATGCGCCGCTCGGACTCGAAGCCGCACGCGCCTACGCCGAGATCGCGCCCGACGCGGCACACGCGCAGCACATGACGTCGCACATCTTCGTCGCGATGGGCATGTGGGACGAGGTGATCGCCGCCAACATCCGCGCCCGGGATGTTCAGAACGCCCGCCGGGCGGAGCTGGACCGGCACCCCAACGTCTGCGGACACTACACCTCGTGGCTCCACTACGGGTGGCTGATGCGGGGCGACCTCGACGACGCGGAGCGCGGGATGCGCGCGTGCCACGACCTCGTGCGCCGGGGAGGCGCCTCGACTGCGGAGTTGGCCTACTTCGCGAACATGAGGGCCCGACACGTGCTGGACACCGAGCGCTGGGACGACGCCACGCGGCTGGCCGCCGAGGTCGACGTCCCCGCCTACCACTTCGTCACCGCCTTCGCGGCCTTGCAGTCGGGCGACGCCGAACGAGCCGACGCCGCCGTCGCGGCGCTGCGCGCTTCGACGGGCGAGCAGCCGACCCCTCGCCAGCGGATCATGCGACTCGAGCTCGACGCGCTCGCGAGCGTGCAGCGGGGCGACCATACGAGCGCTCTGGCCCTGCTCGAAGAAGCCGTGGAGATCGAGGAGGGGCTCCCCTTCGAGTTCGGTCCGCCGGCCAGCCTGAAGCCTCCGCACGAGATGCTCGGCGAGGTGGCGTTGACCGCAGGGGATGCCGCGCGCGGACTCGCGGCCTTTCAGCGCAGCCTCGACTTCGCCCCCGAGCGTGTGCCGTCTCTGGAGGGACTCGCCGAGGCCGCCGTCGATCTCGATCGGACGGCGCTCGCGGACGATGCACGCGCACGCCTCCGTTCCATTCGCGGAGACCGGTAGGGGTCGCTAACCCTGTACGCCCGCACGGCGGAACGCCTCGATCGCCTCATCGCGTCCGGCGTGTCGCGCCCAGTCGAGCGGAGTGCCGTCGTGCGTGGGCTCCCGCGCGGAGGGGTCGGCGCCGCGCTCCAGCAGCAGCTCGACCACCTCGGGCCACCCGGCCCACGCCGCCCCGTGGAGCGGTGTCACCGGGAACGGTCCCCAACGGCGGAGCCGGTCGACCGGCGCACCCCGATCCAGCAGGAAGGATACGATCTCGGGCCATCCGTTCACCGAGGAGCACACGAGCGCGTCGGCCAGCACCTCGTGGTCGTCCCGCGGCGCCGGCCCGGGCGCGGTGCGAGCCCAGATCTCGGCCGCACCCTCGACCGGGGTTCCGTGCTCGTCGAAGAAGGAGCGGACGAGGTCGAGTCGACCCAGTCCGGCCGCCGTCGGGAGGTCGGCACGCACGCCCCGCTCGTGCAGCATGCGCGCAACCTCGCGCTGGCCCCTGTGCTCGACGGTGTGGTAGAGCGTCCCGAACATCCCGCCGTCCGGATCCAGCGTGGCCCCGCCGTCGAGGAGGGCATCGACGAGCCGCTCCGTCAGCCCCTGGACGTGCGCCTGCCTACCCGTCACGACGAGATCGAGCGGGGTCGCGCCCGCGGAGCCGGGTTGAGCCGGCCCGCCGCCGCATCCGGCGTTCGGGTCGGCCCCGGCCCGCAGCAGGAGTGCGGCCACGTCCGCGATCGTCGGAGGGAGCGGGCCCCGGACGGGGTTCCCGGCCACGTGATGGAGGAGCGTCGCCCCGTGGAAGTACCCGTCGTACGGCGGATCGACCGCAGTCGACCGTGCATGCACGAGCTCGGGAGCCGTCCCTACGAGCCGACCGAGCCCTTCGACATCTCCCGCATCGAGGAGCGCGAGTCCGCGAAGGAAGTGCGGATGGTCGGCGGGGTGCGTGCCTATTTCTTCTTCTTCCGCCTCTTCGGCTTTCGGCCCTGGTTCGGATGGTCGAGGTGCTTCCACGTCTCACCGCGGCGAAGCATGTAGATCGTACTCGGAGAAACCTCGAGCTTCCGGGCCCATTCGGCCCCCGAGCGCTTCCACCGGTCGTTCTTCTCGTCCCAGTCGTCGAGGATCTTCTGAGCCTGCTTGACCGTCAGCTCCGAGTGCGGCGAGTTCTCGCCGCGGAGCCATACGTTCGAGCCGTACCAGCGATCGACCCGCTGGATCGGACCTCCGAGCTTCCGGCCCGTGTGTCCGAGGCAGTAGTGGCGGACCTGGTCCACGGAGAAGACGGGATACATCCGGGCGATCTCCGCATATAGGTAGCCTTCTTCGGCCAGCTCTCGCCACTTGACGACGAGCTCGGCTTCCGGCTTCGGCATGCTGCGAATCTCCTAAGGGGGGGTTGGGGATTTTGTGCAGATCTTCTGTCGAATACCCCCGATCATGGCCGGCGTGTCCGATCCACGTCGGGAGACCCGGCGGCGGGGGCCCTGGCGGCGTCGGATGAGCTTTCAACGCGCCACCGAGAGCTTGTGCGCAAACCTCTGGCGGAACTTCGCGACCTTGGGCGCGATGACCGCCGCGCAGTAGGGTTGGCTTCCGTTCCGCCGGAAGTACGCGTCGTGGTAGTCCTCGGCGGGGTAGAAGTCGTCCAGGGACTCGATCTGCGTGACGATGGGGTCGTCCCACGGACCATCCGCGTCGAGCGTGGAGCGCAATTCACGTGCCACTCGACTCTGCTCGTCCGAGTGCGTGAAAACCACGGAACGGTACTGCGTGCCGACGTCGGCGCCCTGCCGATTCGGGGTCGTCGGGTCGTGGATGCCGAAGAAGATCTCGAGGAGCTCGGCGTACGACGTGACGGCAGGGTCGAACTCGATCTGGACGACTTCGGCGTGGCCGGTCTCACCCGTACAGACGTGGTCGTACGTGGGGTTCGGGACGTGACCGCCGGCGTAGCCCGACTTCACGGCGTGGACGCCGTCGACCATCTCGAAGACGGCCTCCAGGCACCAGAAGCATCCGCCGCCCAGTGTGGCCGTCTCGGAATTCGAGGTCATGGGAGGGGACTTGGAATCTCTTCGACGTTGATCGCCCGACGACGCCCCAAGAACCCCCCAGGCCAGGCGGGGATCCACCCGGACCCACCACGGCCCCCGAACCCGGCGGCTTCACTCGGCGGCCACGAGATGAACGTCGACCAGCTCCGCGATCCGCCGATAGCCGATGCGCCGATAGAGGGCGTTCGACGTGGCATTCGTGAGGTCCGTGTACAGCACACAGAAGTCGCAGCCGCCGTCGAGCAGCGACTGGCTCAGGGAGGCCACCAGAGCCCCGGCGTACCCCCGACCGCGCAGCTCCGGCGGAGTGTAGACGTAGCCGACCCGAGCACCCCGCTGCGTGCGGCCGTGCGCCACGGCCAGGCTCACCGGCACGGCATCGGAGTCCCATACGTAGGCCACGCCCTGCTCGAGCCAGCGCTCGACCGGCTCGCGGCCGGAAGGGAACGGGATGCCGGTATCCCGTCCGAACCCCTCCCCCCACGAGACGAGCGTCTCGATCTCAGCGGGACGCGCTCGGCGCATGCGGCCCGGGACGCCCGTCGGAGGCCGCACGCGGTCGATCCGGTAGAGGCCCTGGGGCATGCCGGTTCGAAAGCCGCCGCCTCGCAACCCGACCCACGCCGCTGCCACGCCCTCGGCGGCGGCGCGGGGTCCGAACAGTGCGGGGAGGTCGTCGTACCGGCCGTCGAGGAGTACGGCGACAGCCGGCCCGGCGCCGGTCGGCAGGTCGGTCAGTATCGCCTTGAACGGAGGGGTCCGGGCCACGCATCCGACCACTTCGCCCGCGCGCTCGACCACGGCGAAGCACTCCCCGTCGGGCCACGAGCGTCTCGACGTGCGGGACTCCACCAGCCCGAGCAGCAGGTTGTGGTGATCCTCGCGGAGCCGGAGCCAAGGCCCCGCCCGCTCCAGGAAGTCGGCGGGGCCGTCGGTCGGCACCGCGTCGAATCCGTTCACGGCGGAGACGCTGCGGCGAGCTCCTCGAGCACGGATGCGAAGATCTCGAGGGCGGCCTCGACCTGACCGCCGGAGACGTCACGATGCAGGACGGCCCGGACGCCGTGTCTCCCGTTGGGCAGGACGTGGACGCCGCGTTCGTGGCACGCGGTGGCGAAGGCGCCCGCGTCACCCGCGACCTCGAAGCGCACGATGTTCGACTCGACGGTCGCGGCGTCCAGGCGAACCCCGTCCAGTCGGGCGAGACCGGCCGCGAGCCGGCGGGCGTGCTCCACGTCGCACGCCAGGTCGCCGCGATGGTGGTCGAGGGCGTGGAGCGCGCCCGCCGCCACGATCCCGGCCTGACGCATTCCGCCGCCGAACTGCTGCTTGAAGCGCCGCGCACGTCGGATCACCCCGGCAGGCCCGGCCAGCGCGGAGCCCATCGGCGCACCCAGGCCTTTGCTGAAGCAGACGCTCACCGTGTCGAACGAGGCGGCGTACGCGATCGGTTCGACCCCCGACGCCGCGCATGCATGCCAGAGCCGGGCACCGTCGAGGTGGAGCGCGAGCCCGTGCTCCCGACCGGCGGCGCACACCGCCCCGAGACGGTCGAGCGGCCAGACGGAGCCGCCCCCGGCGTTGTGCGAGTTCTCCACGCAGAGGAGCGTGGGCGGGCTGCCGAGCGTGGTCGGGTTGAACGGGTGCAGTCGATCGATCCGGTCGCTCACGTCGTCGGGTCCGAAGAGCCCCCGCTCTCCCGTAATCGTCCGCATGGTCACGCCGCTCAGCGCCGCTCCCGCGCCACCCTCGTTGAGGACGACGTGCGCGCGGGCCTCGATCAGAACGAGGTCCCCTGGCTCCGTGTGGCTGCGAAGCGCGATCTGGTTGGACATGCTCCCCGTGGGCACGAAGACCGCGTCTTCCTTCCCGAGCAGCTCGGCCGTTCGGCGCTCGAGCGCATTCACCGTGGGGTCGTCCCCGTAGACGTCGTCTCCCACCTCGGCCGACGCCATCGCCTCGCGCATCGCCGGCGTGGGTCGGGTCACGGTGTCGCTCCGCAGATCGATCATGGACGGTAGAGTCCCCGAAGCGGCGATCGGGGGCAAGGCCGTCTTGACGCGCCGGTCCGGCGCACGAAGATGGAGGCGAACCCCCTTCGTCGGAGCCTTGCATGCAACGCACGCGAACCGCCCCCCTCCTCGCCACCGCAGCGGCCGTTTGCGCGGGCTTCCTCCTCGCCTGCGGAGGAGGCTCCGACGCCGACGAGCCGGTCGACCCGAGACGAACCGATCCGCTCCTCCGTCCCGCGAACTACGAGGAGACCGCACCGGGCGAGTATCGGGTGCGGCTGGCGACGAGCGTGGGCGATGTCGTGATCCGGGTACACCGCGACTGGGCGCCGCTCGGTGCCGATCGGTTCTACAGCCTGGTACGCGGCGGCTTCTACGACGACACGCGTATCTACCGCGTCGTCCCGGGCTTCATGGCGCAGTTCGGCCTGAACGGGAACCCGTACGTGAACCAGGTCTGGAAGTCCGAATACCTCGTGGACGACCCGGTGGTCGAGACGAACGCGCGCGGTCGGGTCGCCTTCGCGAAGGCCGGCGTACACACGCGCACGACGGAGGTCTTCATCTCCTACAAGGACAACGCCGCACTCGATGGGGAAGGTTTCGCGCCCTTCGGCGAGGTGGTCGAAGGCATGGAGGTGGTCGACGCCTTCCACGGGGACTACGGCGACGGGCCTCCGCGTGGGGACGGACCGTACCAGGCGATGGCGTCGGCCCGAGGCAACGAGTACCTCGACGCCGACTATCCGGAGCTCACGCGCATCGTGAGCGCGGAGGTCCTTCCGGGCGGCTGACGCTCACTCCACCGCGAGGCGTCAGCCACCCCCACCCGCGGCGACGGAGCTCATGTCGGACGGCTGATCCTGCAGCGCGTTGAAGAGCAGCTTGTACGTCCCGTGCGTCTGAGCGCGGTGCTGCACGCGGAAGCCGAGCATCAGGATCGACCCCTCGTCCTTCTCCACCGCGACGATCGCCGCTTTGCTCGCGATCGCATCCTCGCCGAGCAGCCAGCCACTCTGCAGGATATCGCGCTCGTGGTACGTCGCGAGGCGCCGGACATCGGCGCTCGCCCCACCCCGCACGGTCTCGTAGACCTGGCCGCCGGCCAGATAGGTCGCGAGCGCCTCTCGGGGCATCCCGTACGTGTACGGGTGCGTGTTGTCGACCGTCATGCGCAGCGTCGAGCCCGGCGACCAGAACTCGTTGCCCCACATCCCCTCCACGGCATTCTCCACGGGGATGTCGAAGTCCTCGAGGAGAAGGCTGCCGGCCTGGGCGAAGGTGACGAGCGTCCCTCCGTTCTCGACGAAGGCGTTCAGCGCCGCCACGCCCGCGTCACCGAAGCCGCTGCGGTACTCGAGCGGCATCGACTCCGGCTCTTCGTCGCCGTCGACCATCATCTCCCGGGAGTCCGCCGGCAGGACGATCACGTCCCAGCGCTCGTGCAGATCGCCGCGCAGGATCTCCTCGTCCATGATCGTCGTGTACGGGAAGGCGAAGTCCTCGAGGAGGAGGCGCGTCCAGCCCTCGTCCATGTTTCCGCCCCACCAGCGCTGGAAGAGCCCGATCCGCTGTCGCGAGAGCGGGTAGGTCGATGCCCCCGTGGGGGCGTCGAGTGCCACGAAGTCGACCCCGGTCTCCTCGGCGACGGAGCGCACGATCGCCTCGTCCGCGTCGGGCGCGACGACGAAGTCGCCCTGGCGGAAACCCTCGCCCGCGCGCCACGCCCGGCTCACCGAAGCGCCTACGTCGAGGAGGCGATTCACCGCTTCGTGGGCGTCGTTCAGGCGTCCGTCGAGGACGTAGCCGTTCGTACCGAGTGCGATCGTCCCGCTCGCGTCGATCATCGACGTGACCCGCGTCGTCGACGCGGTGACGGGAGAGCCCACCGGCACCACGCTCACACCCATGAACTCGGCCAGGTTGTCGGTGGACATGTCGTACGGGCGGATCGGGTTGCCGTCCCGGTCGCGCGTGTACGTGTTGTCCGGATAGAAGGTCCGACCGAGGAGCCAGCGGATCACGCCGCGCTTCGGCTGCGCCGTCGAGACGACGTAGCTGCCCGACCCGAACGCATGCCCTTCGTGCTCGAACGCCCGCAACGCACGGTCGACCGTGATCCCCTGCAACAGGAGCTTGTTGATCATCTTCTGCATCGTGAGCGGGTCGTGCTGCTCCGCGGGAACGACGTACGCCTTCACGTCGTCGGCCTCGCCGCGCGCGGTCTGGCGGGCAGCCTTGTTGTACGCGTTGCGCAGCACCGTCTCGCGGTTCTTCGCGGCGATCTCGAGCGGTGAGAAGGTGGCGATCACCTGTCGCTCGACGATGTCGCGCACGTGCCACCACCCGCCTTCCCACGGATTCGGGAAGGTGGTCTGCTGCTCGTACTCGGGGAGCTGCCGGGACCCGGTGAGCTGATCGGGATGCACGTAGAGCGGCGTGGCCAACTGCGCGCTCGCCGACTCCGTCAGCATACCCGCGATGTTGTGGAAGGGTGTGATCCAGTGGAAGCCGAAGTGGCCCCACCCCGAGTAGATGGCCGACCCGATCGCGCCGGGCAGGTCGTGCTCGTCCATCTTGTACGCCATGTGCGCGCCGTACCACGCCATCTCGCGCCATACCAGCGGATCTCCGCCCGGACGGATCGGCTCGGCGTACGGGGGCAGGTAGATACGCGCAGTATATCCGCCCATCTGGTGGTGGTCGATGAAGGCCTGCGGGACCCACTCGCGGAAGAGGAGCGTGGCCACGTACTGGGACTCGACCGTATTCTGCATGAACGCGTCACGGTTGTTGTCGTGGCCGATGTAGTGGTGGTACAGCTCGGGCGGTCGGGCGCCTTCGTACTCGGTGCCGACCCACTGGTCGTACCAGTCCGTGACGATGTTGACGCCGTCGGGGTTCATGCCCGGGACGATGATCGAGACCGTCTCGTCGAGGATCTGCGTCATCTCCTCGTCGTCGCGGGTCGCGAAGTGGTACATGACTTCGGCGGCGGTCTGGCTACCCGCGACCTCGGTCGAGTGCAGCGCGTAGCCCTGCAGGAAGACGACCTTCCCGTTCTCGATCGCGTCGTCGACCTGAGCGCGGGTGTGGCCCCGCGGGTCGGACAGGATGTCGTTGCGCCGCTGAACGTCGTTCAGGTTCGCCAGGTTCTCGGGTGACGAGACCCAGAGGACCAGGAAGGGATTCCCGAGCGTGCTGGACCCCACGTTCTCGACGACGATCCGATCGCTCAACTCCCCGAGCATCCGGTAGTACTCGACGAGCCCGTCCCATCGGACGAGCTGCCGATCGGCCCCCATGGCGTGACCGAAGTACTCCTCGGGCGAGGGGATGGCGGCGTTCTGCGCCGAAACGGCCGAGGACGTGGTCAGCAGAGCGGCGAGGCCGACGGCACAAAGCGCGGCGCGCGGCCGCAAGAAGCGGGGGGACGTGCTCATGGGTGTCTCCGTTCGAGCGCGGGCGGCAGATGAACAGCGTAGACGGCACGATCCGGCTCGACAAGCGTCCCCCGACCGGGAACGGGGATGCCGCCGAAGCCCCGGGCCACCGCCGTGACCCAGCCGGTCAGCGTTGCTTCTTCCGCGCCCGTCCTGCCTCGTACGACTCGACGAACCGGTCGCACGGGACCTGTGCGATCGCGTCGCCGACCACGTCGAGCGGCAGGTCGTCGAGACGCCGGAAGCGCACACACGACTTGCCTACGTCGTACCGCTTCCCCGTCGCCCGATAGCGCGCTTCGAAGCGACTACCAGCGGCTGGCCGTTGTACGTGTCCGGGTAGCGGGAGAGGGGCACTTCGTACGAGATCATCCCCCAGCTCATCGACTCGACGTAGCCCTCGGAGAGCCGTTCGAGGATCACGTCGCGCACGGCTTGGAGGGCTGTCCGCCACTCGGCGGGCAGCTCAGCGAGGTACGCCTCTACGGTCTTCGCTTCGGAATTCATCGGCGCTCAAGCGGAGGGTACTCCCGCTCCGGGGGACGGAGCAGGAAGATCTCCGCCGTCCACGCGTTCCCGCAACTCGGCCACGTCGTCCGGACCGATGCGGCAGCAGCCACCGAGGACGCGGGCGCCGGCCCGCCACGCCGCCGCCAGCCCGCGCAGCCAACCTTCTCTGCCCACCCCGGCCGTCGAAGGCGACCACCGTCGGCGTGAGGCATCCCACCCCTCGCCCGAGTTCGGGTAGGCGAGCACGGGACCGGGGACGAGGGGGCGGATCCTCTCGATGAGCTCCCCGACCCAGTGAGGCTCGGTGCAGTTCACCCCGACGGCGGCGACGCGCCCGTGCGCGCCGCACAGGGCGGCCGCCTCCTCGACCGGGGTGCCGTCCCGCAGCGTGCCGCCGTCGACACAGGTGAAGGAGAACCACGCCCACGTATCCGGCGTCTCGTCCAGAAGTCCCAGCAGCACCCGGACTTCCTCCAGACTCGGGAGCGTCTCGCACGCGAGCACATCGGCCCCGCTCGCAGCGAGGAGGGCGAACCGCTCCGCATGGAAGGCGCGCAACTCGGCTCGCGAGAGCCCGTATCGACCGTCGTACTCCGAGCCGTCCGCCAGCCAGGCTCCGTACGGCCCGACGCTCGCGGCCACGATCGACGGCGGTGCGTCGTGTCGTGCACCGACGCGCTCGTAGGCTTCCCGAGCCAGACGGGTCGACCGCAGCAGAGCCGCTTCCGCCTCCGACCTGGACAGCCCGAAGTCGGTCAGCCCGCGGAGGGTCGCCTGGTAGGACACGGTCGTGATGCAGTCCGCTCCCGCGCGGAGAAACGCCTCGTGGGCCTCGCGCACGGCGTACGGATCGTCCTCGATGAGGCGTGCCGACCAGAGCTTCCCGTGCAGCGCGTACCCGCGGGACTCAAGCGTCGTGGCAAGCCCACCGTCGAGCACGACGCAGCCCGAAGCGGCCAGATGCGCCGCGAACGGATTCTCCGCCCGGACACCCGGCGGGGGGTGACGGGACATGACGGGTCTCCCGAACGGGGTGAATCGGGTCAAGGTCGGCCCGGTCGGTCGTGCTCGCAAACGCAGAACGGGCCGCCCCCCACGTGGGGAGCGGCCCGTTCGACCATCGCGGTCGGGCTTACGCCACCGTTACGACGTTCTCCGCCGCGGGCCCCTTGGCGCCCTGAACGATGTCGAACTCCACCGTCGCGCCCTCGGCGAGGGTCCGGAACCCCTCGGCCTGGATGGCGCTGTGATGCACGAAGCAGTCCTTGCTACCATCCTCCGGCGTAATGAAGCCGAAGCCTTTCTGATCGTTGAACCACTTCACGGTGCCTCTGGTACGCATCACGCGTGCTCCTGTGTGTTGCGATCGTGGGAGTTCGGGTGACCCGCCCCTTGCCGACCACATGTTCAGCGCGGCAAAACCCCGCGCAGGTTGCGTGGCCCACCCGGGCTCACGCGACTAAAAACGGCTCCCGCAATGGGAAGCCTCGCAGCAACGGTGGCAGGGCTCCGACCTGTAGTCAACTCGCATTTACGGCTTCGTGACCCTGAGCGGGCTCTTCAGGAGCCGCCCGAGGACAGCGAGAGCCCGGTGATCGAGTCCAGCTCGGGGTAGCGGCGGTCCAGGAATGCGTTGCCCAGAGCAGCGATCGAATCCTCCCACTGCATCGGCTCGTCTCCGTAGCCCGAGTGGAGCGAGTCGACCGCCTCCAGACCCCGCACCACGCGCCCGACGGGCGGGAAGCCGACGACGCCGTTCCAGGGAAGCTCGTCCAGGTCGGTGTTGTCCGACCGGTTGACGAAGAGGATCGCCGAGCGCGTGCCCGGCCCACCCCGTGCGAAGGATACGGTGCCGCGCACGTTGCTGGATCGAGTCGGCTCATCCGGCACGCCCGACCGAATCCACTCGGCATCGAGGTCCGGTCGGCCACTGTACCCGAACTGCGCGTAGCGCTCGTTGACGCGGTAGATGCGCGCCCCTTCCCAGTACCCGATCCCGACGAGCTCGTGGACCCGCGCCACGGCGGCGGGCGACCAGGCGCGCACGAACTCGATCTCGAACGGGCCCGCGCTCGTGGTGAACTCGACGCGGAACGTGTCCGGCACGGCCGTGTCCGTGGCGGCGCGATCGGCGGAGTCGGCGGCGGCGCACGCGGTGAGCGCCGGCGTGACCGCGCCGAGCAGCACGAGGAGCCGCGGCCTCATGGTTCGTCCGACTCGTTGTTCGAGCGCATTCGGCTCGTTCGTCATCGTCTCTCAGCTCGGGCTCGATCGGGTGAGGGCCCCTCGGGGCCGGAGCGCGCAGGTTGACCCGCCGCCGCCCCGGCGGCAACCGTCCGGGCGGAACTTCCCCGCCATCGGAGCGTTCCCAGTGCAGCCCCTTCCATCCCGAATCCCCATGATCGACAGCCTGATCGGGTGCACCCCGATCGTGCGCCTCGAGCGCGTCGTCGGGCCGGATGCGGCCGAGGTCTGGGTGAAGCTCGAGGGGATGAACCCCGCGGGCTCGATCAAGGACCGCACCGCCCTGGCGCTCATCGTGGACGCGGAGGAGCGCGGCGTACTGCGCCGTGGGCAGACGATCGTGGAGCCGACGTCCGGCAACACCGGCATCGGGCTGGCCCAGGTCGCGGCCGCGCGGGGCTATTCGCTCAAGCTGTGCCTCCCCTCCACCATGAGCCTGGAGCGGAAGCGCACCCTGCGCGCGTACGGCGCCGAGCTGATCCTCACCGACCCGGAAACCCGCATGCTGGCCGCGATCGCCGAGGCGGAACGGATCCGGGACGAGACGGGCGCCTTTCTGCCGAACCAGTTCGACAACCCGGCCAACCCGCGCACGCATTACGAGCACACGGGACCCGAGCTGTGGCGACAGATGGACGGACGGCTGGACGCGTTCGTCTACGGGAGCGGCACCGGCGGCACGATCTCCGGCGTGGGCCGCTTCCTCAAGGAACAGGCTCCGGAGACGATGGTCGTCGCGGTCGAGCCGGCCCGCAGCGCGGTGCTGTCCGGAGAGGAACGCGGGTCGCATCGCTTCCAGGGGATGGGTCCGGGCTTCATCCCCCCGAATCTCGACCGCACCGTCATCGATCGCGTCCGGAAGGCGTGGGAAGAGGACGCGTTTCCCATGGCGAGGCGACTGGCCCGCGAGGAGGGTCTGTTCGTCGGCATGAGCAGCGGCGCGATCGTGTGGGCCGCCGTCGAGCTCGCCCGCGAGCTCGGGCCCGGACACCGAATCGCGTGCATCGCGCCGGACTCGGCGGCCCGGTACCTGTCGACGGAGCTGTTCGAGGACGACGACCCCGACGATCGACGCGACTGACCCCTTCGGTCGTTTTCCGTCCATGGCCGTTGCGACCCACGAGTCGGAGAGTTATACCTCGAAGTCAATAGTATTTGACTCCGGGTACGGCATGGGTGAGCGAAGTTCGGAATCGTCCGGCCGAGATGTGCGGATCCGGCGATTCGTGGACGCCATCGTCGAGGGGCTCGACGTCGATCCGACGCGTGCGCACGAGCTTCGTCAGGACTTCACCGACCATATCACGGACGCTGCGGACGCGCTCGAGCGCGACGGGCTCTCGAGGGACGATGCGATCGAGGAAGCGCTCCGGCGATTCGGGTCGCCGGCCGACCTGCGTGCTCGGCTCGCGGCATCGCAGCGCGCACGCGGACCTCGCGGCGGAACGGGTCGGGCCGGCGTGGGCGACGGCTGGCGGTCGCTGATGCGGGCCGCGCGTCTCTCACTCCGATCGGCGCGTCGACGGCCGTTGGTCCCCGCGGCCGTCTCACTGACGGTGGCCGTCGGGATCGGAGCGCCGACCACCGTCTCCGCCGTCGTCGCCAAGGTGCTGCTGGAGAGCCCGCCCTTTCCGGACCCCGATGCCCTGGTCGTGCTGACCGACGAGCGCGGAGGGTTCGGGGTGACCTCTCCGGCGCACTATCTGGACATTCGCGCACAGAGCGGCGGCTCCTTCTCGGCGTTGGCGGCGTACGCACCCGCCAGCGTCGTCGTCACGACTCCCGATGCGGTGGAACGGGCCGATGCGGTTCAGGTCTCCTGGAATTACTTCGAGGCGCTCGGTACGAGGCCCGCGCGAGGAGTCGCCTTCCGTTCCGGTGACGAGCTCGGTGACGATCCCGTCGCCATCGTGTCCCACGACCTGTGGATCGAACGGCTGGGAGCGGCCGAACCGCCGCAGACGCTCACGGTCGACGGCGTTTCCACGCGCGTGGTGGGCGTCATGCCCGACGGGTTCCGCCTCCATCGCGACGTCGATCTGTGGCTCCCTCTCACACTCGTCGCGGAGGAGGCCAGCCGCGGGTCGAACTTCCTCTTCCTCGTCGGCCGCCTCGCGGACGGTGCGACGCTCACCACGGCGCAAGCGCAGCTCGCCGTCATCTCCGAGCGCCTGCGCGAAGCGCACCCCCGCTTCTTCAGCGCGGCGCCCCTTCGCGTTCGCGGCCTGCACGAGGCTTCGACGGCCGGAGTCGCCACCCGACTGAAGCTCCTCGCCACGGCGATGACACTGGTTCTTCTCCTCGTCTGCGCCAACGTGGGGAGCCTCCTGGCGGCGCGGACGGAGCTGCGCCGCTCCGAGTTGGCTCTTCGGTTTGCTCTGGGGGCGCCGCGCCTCGACATCGTGCGGCTCGTTGCCGTCGATACGTTGCTCTGGGTGGGCATCGGATCGGTGCTGGGTGGGTTCATAGCGGCCCAGGCCGTATCGGCCCTGGGGTCGCTCGCCCCGCCGGGCCTGCCACGCGCCGACGAGCTCACCCTCGACGCACGCATGCTCCTCATCGGACTCGCCGCGGCGCTCGTCACGGCAGCGCTCGTCGCGACGCCCTTGGTCTGGAGCGTTCCTCGCCGTGGGCCGGCGGCGGCGGGCCGGTCGGCCCGCACCGGGTCTCGCACGCACCTCCGGCGTGTCGCGGTTGTCCTGCAGGTCGCCGGATCGCTCGTTCTCGTCGTCCACGCCGGCCTGCTCGTTCGGAGCTTCCAATCCCTGCGCGGCGTCGACCCCGGCCTCGACGTGGAGAACCTGATCACGGCACAGGTGACGCTGGCGGGGAGCGGCTTCGAGAATCCGGCCTCGCGCTGGGCCTACTTCCGCACGGCGATCGACTGGATCGAGCGCGTGCCCGGGGTCTCGCGCGCGACGGCCGGGACCTTCAGGCCGACCTCCGGTGGCTTCACGCGCCGATTCGCGCTATCCGACCGGCCCCCGCCGCCGGACGATGCGTACCTCTTCGCGACCTTCGACCCGGTGGCGCCCGGGTACTTCGAGACCCTCCGTATCCCCCTTCGGAGCGGCCGTGCCCTGGAGCCCGCCGACGCGGCGGACGGGCAACCGGTGGCCGTGGTCAACGAGGCGTTCGCACAGGCCTACTTCCCGAGCTCCGACCCGATCGGTGTCCGGCTCGGCTTCTACGTGGATGGGGAGCCGCGCACGGATCAGTTCGAGATCGTCGGTGTGGTGGGAAACGTCCGCTCGGACGCGCTCGCCTCGAACGCCCGGCCGGCCATCTATCTGCCGCTGTCGATGAGTCCCATGCCGTCGGGGACGTTCTTCGTCCGCGTCGACCCCGACGACCCCGGTCTCGGGGGGCGGCTGCGGGCGGCCTTCGGCGAGGTCGCTCCCTCGCAGCCCGTTCACTCGGTCCGCCCCATGAGCGAGGTGCTGGCCGCGTCGATCGAGCGCGACCGCCTCCTCACCCTCATGGTGAGCAGCTTCGCAGGCGTGGCGCTCGTGCTCGCGTTGAGCGGGGTCTTCGGACTCACGGCGTTCGTCGTGGGGCGCCGCACTCGGGAATTCGGCGTGCGGATCGCGGTGGGAGCCCGGCCGGAGGAAGTCGCGGCGCGAGCGCTCGGAGACGGCC
>JANQME010000140.1 GCA_028280205.1 Longimicrobiales bacterium | reverse complement strand
TACGGGTAGTGCCCGTCCGCGTAGCGCTCGGGGCGGTCGGCCACGTGGTGCTCCCCGATCATCGAGGGAGAGATCACGAGCGTCTTTCCCGCGACGTCTTCGCCGGGCCGTTCCGCGTCCACCGCACTCAGCGCCGCCATCATGCGGTCGAAGTACGTCGTCGGGTTCTGGCTCCCTCCGTGGTGGACGAACACCACCCGGGTCACGGCATCGTCCCCGCTCCCCTGGACATCGTGCGTGGCGTCGTACGTCAGGCGCAACTCGCGTCCGTCCCGGGTGGTGACGAAGTCGTAGCGGCCGTGTTCCTCTTGAGCGGTCACGAGGCCGGGACCGACGAGGAGCGCGGCCAGCAATGCCGGCGCGACGGTTCGCGGGGGCGTCCTGGGCTGGGCCTTCACGGAAGTCGCGGATGGAGGATGGTCGAGTCCCGACGCAGTCCGGCGCTCGGGGGTGGGCGAGGGCAAGCTAGCCGCCGAAGACCACGACCGCAGGAGACGAGTTCCGCCGCCGCCGGGTGCTCGGCTTCACCCACCCACGATCTCTTCCAGCGCGTGGAGCAGCGCGTCGAGGTCGGAGGTCTCGTTCACGTAGTGCGGCGACATCCTCAGCGCCCCGTCCACGCCTTTCGCATCGTAGTCGAGGACGGCGTCGATCCGGGTCTGCGACGACGTGTTGATGCCCCGCCGCCGCAGCGCGGTGACCAGATCGGCCGGCACGTGCCCCTCGAAGGACGCCGTCACGGTCGCACCGAGGACGGGCCCGCGATCGAGAACCGTACAGCCGGGCAGCGCGGCCAGACGCTCCCTCAGCTCCGCGGCCAGACCTCGTGCCCGCTCCTGCACCGATGCCATGTCCAGCGCGTTCGCGTACGCCGCCGCCGCTCCCGTGCCGAGCACCAGAGCCCACGCGAACTCCCACGTCTCGAAGCGGCGGGCGTCGGGTGCGGGCTGGTAGAGGTCCTCGCCGATCCAGTCCGCCCCCCGCATATCGGGGAAGAGCGGCTCGAGACCGGCGTCGAGCACCCGGTCCGAGACGAAGAGGAAGCCGGCGCCACGGGGCCCGCGCAGGTACTTCCTGGACGTTGCGGAGAAGAAGTCGCACCCCATCGTCTCGACGTCGACGGGCATCTGTCCCACGGACTGACATCCGTCCACCAGATAGTAGACGTCGCGGGCCCGGCACATCGCTCCGACCGTTTCGGCGTCCTGAACCAGGCCCGAGCTCGTCGGACACTGGGTGAGTGCGACGAGGCGCGGCCGACGCCGGTGGATCAGCCCTTCCATCGCCTCCAGATCGACCCCGCCCTCGGGCGCGTCCGGGGCCCGCACCACCTCGACTCCGAAGCGGTGCGCGAGCGACAGGTACTGGATCTGGTTCGAGACGTAGTCGTTTCGGGTGGTGAGGACGATGTCGCCGCGCTCGAACGGGATCGAGGAGAGCGCGGCCACGAAGGATGCGGTGGCGTGCTCGGTCATCGCGATCCGGTCCGGCTGCGTACCGAGGAGCTCGGCCACGTGCCCGTAGCTCGCCTCGATCGCCCCGGCCGCCTCCGCGGCGGCCTCGTATCCGCCGATGCGGGCCTCGAGGTCGACGTGGTCCCGGATCGCGTCGAGGACCGGCCGGGGCATCAGAGATGCCCCGGCGTGGTTCAGGTGGATCCGATGCGCGAGGCCGGGGGTGTCGGCGCGGAGCTCGGGGACGTTCACGCCGGTCGGGGGACGGCTCGTCAGCCCTACTGGTCCATGTCCATGACCGCCCGCTCCTTCGCTTCGCGCACCATCTCGCGGACGTCGGCCAGGAGCTGCTGCGCGTCGTAGACGATCCCGTCCTTGATCGTGTACTTGATGCTGCCCACCCGCTCGACCTCGCCGGTCTCGTCGTTGAGCCGCGGCGTCCCGGTCCCGTAGAGCACCTTCAGGTTCTCGAGTGGGTTCTCCTCGACGACGACCATGTCGGCCTTCGCACCGACCTCGAGCACGCCGAACTGCAGGTCGTTCTCCATCCCCTTCGGCTTGTGGAGTTGGAGCGAGCCGTGGTACGTCGCGGCCCGGATCACCTCGAGCGGGTTGAAGCCGGCCTCGCGCAGGAGCTCCAGCTCACGGATGTAGTCGAAGCCGTAGAGCTTGTAGATGAAGCCCGAATCAGAGCCCGTCGTCACGATTCCGCCGGCGTTCTTGTAGTCGTTCAGGAACGTCATCCACTTCTTGAAGAACTGCTGCCAGTGGTACTCGTCCTCGGTCGTCCAGTAGAACCAGTACGAGCCGTGGGCCTGCCTGCTCGGCTGGTAGAAGTCCCACTGGGCGGGCATCGTGTACTCCTCGTGCCACTCGGCCTCGCGGGCGCGCATCACGTCCCGGCTCGCCTCGTAGATCGTCATCGTCGGATCGATCCCGTAGTCGAGCTCCAGGAAGCGATCGATGAGCGCGTTCCACGTCTCCGAGCCCGGCTCGGCGGCCTGGTTCCAGAGGCGGCCGACCTGCCCGAAGCGGTGCTGCTCGTTCTGGTAGTTGTAGTCGAAGGGGAAGTCCTGGATCGTCTGATCCTCGAAGAGGGCCTCGAAGAGCCCGTAGTAGTGGGTCATCATGTCGAGGCCGAGCTCGGCCGCGTCGAGGGCGTTCATGCGCGCCACGCCCGTCTGCGACAGGTGGGACACGGTGCCGAGGCCGTGCTGGTGCGCCTCGTCGATGAGCGCCTCCATGATCGCGGGTGCCAGAACGGACCCTGCCAGCTTCAGACCGTCGATCTGCGCACCGCGTACGTCGACGTCCACGGCCCATCGCACCCACTCGCGAGCCAGCTCCGGCGAGGTGACGGGGCCGCGGCCCCACCCCTCACCCGGACGGGCGTAGGTGAACATGCGTGGCGCGACGATCTCGTTCGCTTCCGAGAGGGCCTTCTGCTCGAGGGCCCACATCATCGGCCCGTGCCCCACGCCGCGAGAGGTCGTGATCCCATGCCCCATCCAGAGCTTGTGCACGTACTCGGCTTGCGGCGCCTTGCCCGCGCCTCCGGTGTGGGCGTGCATGTCGACGAAGCCCGGCAGGATGTACATGCCGGAGACGTCGATCTCCTGCGTCGCACCGTCCGGCCGTCGCTCCTCGTTGATGGGCGCCATGGGGAAGCCGACCGCCCGGATCTCGACGATGCGGTCGTTCTCGACCACGATGTCGACGGGCCCGAGCGGCGGAGAGCCGGCCCCGTCGATGTACGTGCCCCCGCGCAGGATGAGGCGCTCGTGCGGGCCGTCGCCCTCGTCGGCACCGCGGCGGTTCGTCTCTTCCATGCCATCCAGTTGGGCGGCGAGGCCGGCCGCCCCGAGGAGGAGCGCAGCGGTGGCGAGCACGCCGGCGCGAGCGGCGCGGGTCGCCGAGTTCATCAGCTTCATCGTGCCTCCGATGATCCTGGAGTTGAGCGGCGCCCTCCGAGGGCCGGTGGGAAGCCGAGGACCGTAACTTCCGACCGATGAGCGGGTTGCGCCACCAGGAGCGTGGGGTGGTTGCCTCAGCCGACCACCGCGATGCCGACGAGGAGCCCGAGCAGCGCCCCCCCGGTCAGGATCCGCTTCCAGCCCCAGCTCCCGCGCGAGCTCTCCGGCTCCTTCGTCCAGAGAAGGACCACGCCGCACTCTCCGGTGCCGCGAAACTCGGCGGGGGCGGCGAACGCCCGCGGGTAGACCTCCACGCCCTCGAGCAGCGAAGCCGTGACCAGGTCGTCGACCGACGTGCCCAAGGACTGCTGCACCCGAACCCCGTCCACGTACACCTCGGCGAGACAGGCGCCCGGGTTCACCGCCCTGTTCCGGCTGTTCGGGAACCAGATCAGGTTCCGCTCCTGCGCGTAGGGGCTGTCGAGGGTCATGATGGGCTGGACGCTGACGCTCGGGAGCGCGTACAGGAGCTCCGTCGGGCTCGCGATCGGTCGGCGCTCGATCTCCGCCCGTGTCAGGTACGAACCGCCGAGCGTAGGGTCCGCCCGCCGCCGCTCGAACCCCTCCATCGCGCGCGACAGCATGCGCCCGGAGGCCACCACCACGAGTGGCTCCAGAGGGAGGGCATCGACGCCCATCCGCACTTCGAGCTCGACGTACTCGCCCACGCTCAACGTGAGCGTCTCGGAGGTGAAGTCTCGGTACCCGAGGGCTCGTACGGTGAGGGTGAAGTCTCCGGACCCATCGGCCTGAAGCTCGACGCGGCCGTCCGCGTCCGTCTCGGAGACGCTAACGGGATTGGTCCCTTCGAGGAGGCTCACGAAGGCGCCGCCCACCGGCGCAGAGGTGATCGCGTCGACGACCGCGACGCGTGCCGACTGCGCCGCGATCCCGGCGGGCAGCCCGCTCATCGCGAGCACGATCAGACCTTGGAGGAAGCCTCGGCGATGCATGCCACACGATACGTTGCGGTCAGGCGCAGGTTTCAGGGGTGGCCGTTCGTCCGAGGGCGCGGGTCGCGGTGTGAGTACTCGGCGGCCGCCGAGCATCCCATCGCGTATACTTCTCGGCCGTCCGCGCCCATCAGCCCCGTCTCCGCCGTGGCGTCCAAGCCCCCTGCCGACGCAGTCCGCGAAGCCGAGGAGCTCCGCGCCGAGCTGCGTCGCCACAACCATCTCTACCACGTCGAGGCCCGGCCGGAGATCGGCGACGCGGAGTACGACCGGATGTTCCGACGCCTTCAAACGCTGGAGGCCGAGCATCCCGAGCTCGCGTCCGCGGACTCTCCCACGCAACGGGTGGGGGCACCTCCGCAGGACGCCTTCGAGACGGTGGAGCACGTGGCTCCTCTCCTCTCGCTCGACTCGTCGGAGAAGCCGGAGGATGTGGCGCGTTTCGACGAGCGGGTCCGTAAGGCGCTCGGTGAAGGGGTCGAGCCCGTCTACATCCTCGAGCCGAAGCTGGACGGCGCCTCGATCGAGCTGGTGTATGTAGACGGCGTGCTGGCGCGGGCCGTCACGCGCGGCGACGGTCGACGGGGCGAAGGCGTGACGGAGAACATCCGCACGATCCGCTCCGTCCCGCTCCGGCTGCGCACCGACGTGCGGCCCGCTCCCGCGGTTCTCTCGCTGCGCGGCGAGGTCCTCATGTACATCCCGGACTTCGCCGACTTCAATCAGTCGCTGATCGAGTCCGGCCGGGAGCCGTACGCTTCCCCCCGCAACTCGGCCGCCGGAGCGATCCGCCAGCTCGACTCGCGCGTCACGGCGTCGCGCAAGCTCGATGTCCTGGTCTTCGACGTGCTGGCCGTGGAGGGCGCGTCGTTCGCCACCGATACCGATGGCGTGCAGGCAATCCGCGACTGGGGCTTCCGGGTGCCCGAGCGCATCGAGACCGCGTCCTCGGTCGACGAGATATGCGCATATCATGCGGCGTACGAGTCCGAGCGCGACGAGCTCGACTACGAGATCGACGGAGTGGTGATCAAGCTCGACGACCTGGCTGCGCGCCGCGCAATGGGTGCAACCTCGCACCACCCGCGTTGGGCGCTCGCCTACAAGTTCGCGCCCCGCCAGGAGATCACGGTCATCGAAAAGATCGACGTCCAGGTCGGTCGGACGGGCGTGCTCACACCGGTCGCCTGGCTCCGGCCGGTCGTCGTGGGTGGAGTGACGGTCGCGCGCGCCTCGCTGCACAACCGCGAGGAGCTGAAGCGCAAGGACCTGCGCGAGCACGATACGGTCCGCATCCAGCGCGCCGGCGACGTGATCCCCCAGGTGGTCGAAGTGGTCGAGCCCGGCGAGGATCGCTCGCCCCCCTTCGAGATGCCGTCCGTTTGCCCGGTGTGCGGGACGGAGGTCCATGAGGATGGGCCCCGGCTCGTCTGTCCGAACCGCTTCGGCTGCGCCGCGCAGCTCAAGGGGCGCCTGGTGCACTTCGGGTCGCGCCGCGCGCTCGATATCGAGGGTCTGGGCGAGGAGACCGCCAACCTGCTCGTGGAGCGAGGCCTCGTGCACCGGCTCGCGGAGCTCTACGACCTGGAGCCCGAACAGCTCACGGAGCTCGACGGCTTCGCGGAGAAGTCCGCCACGGCGCTCGTCGAGGCGATCCGGTCCACGCGGAAGCCGGACCTTCGACGCTTCCTCATCGCTCTGGGCATCCCCGAGGTGGGAGTGACCGTGGCGCGCACGCTCGCCGAGCGCTTCGGGAGCTTCGCGGCGATCCGCGACGCGACGCCGGAGGCGCTGACGGAGGTGGACGGGATCGGCCCACGCATGAGTGAGGCGATCACCGGCTTCTTCGCCGACGAACGCAACACCGAAGCGATCGACGCACTCCTGTCGCGGGGTGTCGAGCCACAGACGGTCGACGTCCCCGACGAGGAGCTCCCCGACCTCGGCACCGTCGTCTTCACGGGCACGATCCCGGTGGCGCGCGTCGTGGCCGAGACTGCGTGGCGGAGGGTGGGTGGGAAGACGTCCGGCTCGGTGTCGAAGAAGACCGCTTTCGTCGTGGCGGGCGAGAACGCCGGCTCGAAGCTGGAGAAGGCCGAGAGGCTCGGCGTCGAGGTGCTCGGCTTCGAAGACTTCCGTGCGCGGTTGGCCGAGCACGGCGGCTCGCTGGAGGAGGCGTGAGGCACCCGGTGGCGGACTCCGGGAGTGCGACGCCGGTGCACGCCCGCGTGGTCGGCGGGACGAGGCGCTGATGGAGAACCTCGACGTCGCTCGGATGCTCACCACGCTGGCGGACCTGCTCGAAATCCAGGGTGCCAATCACTTCCGTATCCGCGCCTACCGCAACGCGGTGAACACGATCGAGTCCCTGGGTCGGCCGCTCTCGGCGATGGTCGAGGCCGGCGAGGACCTGACCGAGCTGCCCGACGTGGGCAAGAGCGTCGCCACGCATATCGAGGAGCTCTTCGAGACCGGGCGCATCACGCGCCTCGAGGAGGTCACTGCCGAGATCCCGGAAACGCTCGTGGAGCTCGTGCGGCTGGAGGGCGTCGGGCCGAAGAAGGCGAAGAAGCTCTTCGAGCAGCTCGACATCCGGACCGTAGGTGATCTCGAGGAGCAGATCGAGCGTGGGGCCGTACAGGAGCTCGACGGCTTCGGACAGAAGAGCGTCGACAAGATCCGCCGTGCGATCGAGGACCACCGCAAGCACACGGGCCGGTTCCAGATCCACGAGGTCGAGCAGCTCATCGCCGGTCTGCTCGAGTACGTCGAAGCCATCGACGGGGTCGAGGAGGTACAGGTAGCGGGTAGCCTGCGGCGTAGGAAGGAGACGATCGGTGACGTCGACCTGCTCGCTCGCTTCGAGGGCGACGGCACGCCGGTGGTGGACCACTTCGTCGCGTACGACGGTGCGGCGCGGGTCGAAGGGGCGGGCCCGACGAAGGGGAGCATCGTGCTTCACTCCGGCCTCCAGGTCGACCTGCGGGTCATCCCGGCGCGCTCGTTCGGAGCGGCGCTCCAGTACTTCACGGGCTCGAAGGAGCACAACGTCGCGGTGCGCACGCGCGCCGTCCGCGACGGCCTACGCGTGAACGAATGGGGCGTCTTCCGCGTGCCGGAGGGCGTAAACCCGTCCGAGATGGGCAAGGAGGAAGGCGAGTATCTCGCGGGCGAGACGGAGGAGGACGTCTACCGGGTGCTCGGCATGACGTGGGTCACACCGGAGCTGCGCGAGAACCGGGGGGAGGTCGAGGCGGCACGCACCGGAGCGCTGCCCGAGCTCGTCGAGCTCGACGACATCCGGGGCGACCTGCAGATGCACTCCACGTGGAGCGACGGGAAGGTGTCATTGGAAGAGATGGCGAAGGCGTGCCGCGACCTCGGCTACGAGTACATCGCCGTCACCGACCACACCCAGGCGATGGCGATGGTGCAGGGCCTCACGCCCGAGCGCGCCCGTGAGCAGTGGGTGGAGCTCGACCAGGTGCGCGAGCGCGTGCCGGGCATCGAGATCTTCCGGAGCGCCGAGGTGGACATTCTCGAGGACGGGTCGCTCGACTTCCCGGACGAGATCCTCGCGGAGCTCGACGTGGTCGTGGTCTCCGTCCACCTCTACACGAACCAGGATCGGAAGACGATCACCGACCGCGTCCTGCGGGCCATCGAGCACCCTTCCGTCGACATCCTCGCCCACCCGACGGGGCGCCGCATCAACCGCCGAGAGCCGTTCACGATGGACGTCGAGACGGTGCTGGCCGCCGCGGCCGAGCGCGGCGTGGCGGTCGAGCTGAACGCGAACCCGAACCGTCTCGACCTCAACGACGTCCAGGTGCACCGGGCCCGGGAGCTCGGGGTCCCGGTGG
>JANQME010000392.1 GCA_028280205.1 Longimicrobiales bacterium | reverse complement strand
GCGGAAGCCCACATGGAACGATCGTCCCTCCTCGGTGAACGTGGATGCGGCCCGTGGAGTAGAACCGGAATCGCTCCGCGACTTCGCCCGCGGCCTCGCCGCGGAGGAGCTGTGGCGCTGGGAGGATGCGCGCCGCGCCTACGAACGGGCGGCGGGCGACCCGGACTTCGCCGAAGCGGCGGAGGCGCTGGCCCGGACCGCCCGGCTGCGGCTGGGCGGCACGATCGCGGAAAGCTGACCCCCGCAGCACTGCACGAGGATCTCAGAGGATGAAGACGCTACCGACGACGCTCGCCTGCGTGTGTGTCGTGCTCGCCGCCGCACCCGTCCGAGGGCAGACGCCCGAATGTCAGTTCCGCGGAGCGCCCGAGGCTCTCGCGGAACGCCCGAGTCCACTCGACTCGGTGGAGGTTCGCCTCGGCGATGCGGCGGGCAAGCTGTGCTACGGACGCCCGTCCGCGCGGGGCCGCACGATGGTCGGAGGGCAGGATCCGTACGGCACGCCGTGGCGCTTCGGGGCCAACGAGCCGACGACGCTGCACCTTCCTTTCGCCGCGGCGGTGGGCGGGGTGGAGGTCGCGGCCGGCTCCTACTCCCTGTACGCCATCCCGGCGGCGGATCGCTGGACGATCGTCGTCAACGGCAACACGAATCGTTGGGGGGTCCCGATCAGCCCGGACGTCCGACGAGCCGACATCGGCTCTTTCCAGGTCAGCCCCGCGGCGACCGCGGACTTCGTGGAGACGCTGACCTTCCGCTTCGAGGGAGACGGCTCCTCGGGCACGCTCGTCTTCGCGTGGGAGAACACCTCCGTCCGCATCCCGATCGCGAGGCGCTGAGTCGACGGGCAGACGGAGGCAACCGGCCGGTCCGGGGGGTACCCGGCACCGGCCGGCCTCCGCCTCAGTTCGTGGTGCGCAGGAGCTTGACCGAGCCCGACCCGGTGTCGATGACGATCTCTCCGCGGCCGTCCCCGATCGTGCCGTGCACCTCGTCCCGGCGGATCGAGCGAACCTCCACGGGGAAGTCCAGATCGATCCCCCCGCTGCCCGTCTCGATGTCGACGGTGGCACCCAGGCCCGCCGGTGCACGCACGGTGACCGAGCCCGACCCGGTGTCGGCGTCCAGACGGTCCACGTCCGTCAGCATCTCGACGTCGATCGAGCCGCTGCCCGTGTCGAGGACCACGTCGGACGCCGCGACGCCCTCGAGCTCGATCGAGCCGCTGCCGGTGTCGACGGTGACCGCCTCGGCGGACAGCCCGTAGCCGCGCACCCCTCCGGAGCCCGTGTCGATCTCGACCTCCCGGCCCCGCACCTCGGACACTTCGACCCGGCCCGACCCGGTGTCGACGAAGAGGTCGCCCTCGACGCCGCGCACCACGATGCTGCCCGAGCCGGTCTCGACCTCGAGCGCCCCGACGATATCGAGCACGGTCACCGCACCGGAGCCCGTGTCGATCGAGAGGTCACCGTCGATCCCCTCGGCGTCGACCTCACCGACGGCGACGTTGACGTCCAACGCCCTTCCCGCCGGCACCTCGATGACGAGATCGGCCCACGCCTCGAGTCCGTCGCCACGCCCGCGGATACGGACGCGGTCCCCACGCCGCCCTCCGCCGTCGGAAAACGTGCCGTCGTCGCGCACCGTGAGCGAGGTGTTCGACCCGCGGCCCATCTCCGGATAGACGATCTCGTTGTCCGGGTAGACGATCCGCAGCGTCTCTCGTCCGCGGATCGCGTCCGTCTCCACCCGGAGCAGGTCGGCGTCTCGACCGCCGCGGTCGATCCGGACGACCACCTCCGATCCGCTGCCGCGCACGATGTCGACTCGTCCGGCCAGGTTGTACACGGCCGCGCTGCGGCCCGACAACCGTTCGACTTCCTGCGCCCCGAGGGGCACCGCCACGAGTGCCGCGGCCATCCACACCAGCTTCTTCATCCTCTCAAGCTCCTCCCGCCTGTGCGGGCTTCGATATCGTTGGGCTCTTCGTCGTAACGGCCGCACCCGCGCGGCCGCACCGTTCTCGTCTCTCGTCAGCGGATCCGGATCGACCCGTTGACCGTCTGCAGCACGAGCTCCGCACCTCCCTGACCGAGCACGCCGCGCGCGCTCCGCTTGCCGACCCGCCCCTCGAGCGTGAAGGGCAGGTCGCTCTCGAAGCCGCCGTTCAGCCAGCTCGCGCGGACGTCGGCGTCGACCTCGTCGTCGACGTCGAGCGTGATGCTGCCGTTCACCGTCGAGAACTCGGCGCCCTCGCGGAAGTCGGACGCGCCCATGGCCACGTCGATGCTCCCGTTGACGGTCTCGGCCCGTGCGAATCCGTCGGTCGACACCTCGATGTCGCCGTTGACGGTGTTCGCCCGCACGTCGCCGCCGAGGTCGTAGGCGAGCACCTCCCCGTTCACCGTCCGGGCAGCGAGGTGCAGGTCGGCGGGCAGCAGCACCTCGAAGTCGACCGTCACGTCGTTGCGCTCCGTGTTCATCCGGCCCTCGGAGCCGGGTGCGCACTCATTGGCCCGCTTCCCTTCCGGCGTCGGATAGACGGCGCAGAAGGTGATGCCTCGTGCGTGCTCGACGCGCTCGATGCGGACGCTCGAGGGGTCGGAGCGACGGCCCCGAGCCTCCGCCACGACCTCGATCCGGGCGCCTTCGGTCCCGCGGACCGAGATGTCGCCGTTGATTCCCTTGATCTCGAGGGTACGACCCGGGGCGAGTCGACCACTCCAACGGAAGTCCTCCGCTGACTGCGCCGCGCTTCCCCTCACACCCAGGTTCGCCGAGACCGCCTCCCCGTCGCCGGAGAAGAGACCCGACTGGGCGAACGCGAACGCCCCCGTCGTGATGAACACACCCAGCCCGATGATCGCCCAGCGTACCGACTTCATCCCATCTCCTCCCGTTCGTCTCGTTCGAGTCTGCCGTCCGTGGTCCCGCTTCTACCTGCGTTCGAGCAGGCGGATCTCTCCGTCGAACACCTGGATCTCGATGCTCGCCCGCCCATCTCCGATCGTGAAGTCGAACTCGCGCCCGCCCGTGTACCGCTCGATCCGCACCGGGAACTCCGACTCGAAATCCCCGTCGAAGGTCGACACGGAGACGCGGGCGCTCGACGTGGCCGGGATCGCGATGTACGCGTCCCCGTCGTGGACGAAGAAGCCGTAGCGTCCGTCGTTCGCGACCGTGCCGGAGAACGTCACGTCGCCGTCCTGCGTCTCGGCGCGGACGGAGGCGGACCGTATGTCGACGAGGGTGAGGTCGCCGCTTCCGCTGTGCGCGTCGACCGGACCCTCGACGTCGCGGAGACGCACCTCGTCGGACTGCGACGAGGCGTTCACACCGGCGCGCGCGCCGGAGACGTCGATTTCGCCCTCGATCGTGCGCACGCGCACCGGACCCCCCGCGTTCTCCACCCAGACGTCCCCGCTCACCCCGCTGATCTCGACGGTACCGTCGATGCCGTCGATCCAGATGTCGAGGGAGCGGCCGGAGACATCGACATCGACCCAGCGCGGCAGGCGGATCGCCGCCTCGACGCCGCGCCGCCGACCCTTTCGGTCGTCCCGTGCGACGCGCACGATGGACCCGCGGCGGCTCACGATCAGCGGCACGTCCTCGTCCTCCCCTCTCAACTCCAGCTCGTCCCGGTCCCAACCCCGTACGGAGATCTCCCCCGTGAGGTTTTCGAGGACGACGCGGTCGCCGGGACGCAGAGCGAGGATCGTGTCCACCGCGGCGGCGTCCGCCTGCCCGGGCATCGCCGGGAGCGACTCTGGGGACGCGCCCAGGAGGGTCGTCACGAGGAGAACGGTGTCGAGCATGGTCAGTCCGACCACTCCGCGACGCGCACGGCCTCGCGCAGGTAGAGGAGCTTGCGCTCGTAGACCCGCTCCAGGTGGGCCGCGAGGAACTCGTTGCCGGGATCCTGTTCGATGGCCAGGCGAGAGTCCGCGATCGCCTGCTCGATGACCGCGAGGCTGCGTTCCAGCACCCGCACCGTGTTCGGATCGAGCTCGGCACGCGCCGCGGCGAGCGTCTGCTCCAGCGCGGCGAGCTCGTCCGCGAGCTCGGCGGGAGGCGGCCCGACGTCGGCCGCGGTCGAGGCGAACACGACGGCGCCGGACACGGAGCCGTCCGGCCCGGCGGTCGACGGCGCTGCGACTCCCCCGCTCATCGCCCAGGTCGCGAAGGCGGACGCCGCCACCAGGGCGACCGAGGCCGCCGCGAGCTGCGGAACCGTGAAGACCAGGCGACGCACACCGCGCGCCTCCGCCTCGGAGAGCTCCTCGTCGACGGACCGCCCCGCAGCCGCCCCAGGAAACTCGATCACCTTCGTCTCGGCCCGCGCCCGTGGCGCCGGGGCGTCGATCGTGGCCGCGATGCCGGGCCACAGGTCGCGCGGCGGGTCCAGCGCTCCGAGCGTCCCCACGGCAGCCACGACGGCGCGCAGCTCCTCGAGGGCGCGGCGGCATCCACCGCACTCCGACAGGTGCACCTCGATCTCGGCGCTGGCCTCCGGCTCGAGCTCGCCGGCCATGTAGTCGGAGAGTCGCGCCACGATCTCCCCGTGCTCATCTCGCTTCGTATTCATGCTCCACCATCCAGGTGCCGTCTCATCAACATCCGCGCGCGATGCAGTTGGGACTTTGACGTCCCCACCGACACCCCGAGCACGTCCGCGATCTCGTCGTGGCTGTACCCTTCCACGTCGTACAGGACGAAGACGTCGCGGGCTCGCTCCGGAAGCCGGCCGATCGCCCGTTCCAGATCCAGCGCGTGCCCCGAGGACCGGCGCTTGGGCGCCACGACCCGGGCCAGGACGCCGTCCCCTCCGGCGTGGCGTGCCTCCCGCTTCCTCTGGGTCTCCCTCCGACTCAGAACGTGGTTGATCGCCAGTCGGTGCAGCCAGGTCCCGAAGCGCGACTGCCCCTTGAACGTGGACAGCTTGTTCCAGGCCCGGATGAACACCTCCTGCGTCAGATCCTCGGCCGACTGCTCGTCGACCATGCGGACGCACAGGGCGAACACGCGCCCCACGTGCTCCCGGTAGAGGCGCTCGAACGCCTCGTGGTCGCCGTCCTGGGCGCGCTTCACGTCCGCCGTCTCGAAGTGCGCCACCGCCCGTTCGCCCAAGGTTCCTCGTGATCCCGTGTGCTCGTTCTCCCACCTGCACCGACTTGGACGGAGCGATCCCGGCGCCGGTTGGAAGGAAGAAAGCCGTCGTTGCGACGCGCCCGCCCCGCCCCGGAAAACGTTGCATCTGCCGGACGCTCGGAACACCATGGCGTTCGGACCCCTCGGACGCGTCGGTCGGCCGCGGGGCGGACTCCACCGGGAGGGTGCCATGCAGGTGCTGCCGATCGACCTCACCAGTCTCGTCGCCGTCATCCTCGGAACCTCGATCGTCCTAGTCCCGGTCATCGGAGTGACCGCCCGGTTCGCGCTCGCCCCCATGGTCGAAGCGCTGGCCCGGCTCTTCGTCACGAAGGACACGGAGGAGACCGTCCGCATCCTGGAGCGCCGGCTCGAGCTTCAGGAACAGGAGATCACCCACCTCTCCCAGGCGGTTCGTGGCCTCTCCGAGGCGCAGGAGTTCGAGCGACGGCTGGCGGCGGCGCCGTCGGGGACCGAGTCCGACGCGGGGACGGCGCACGGCCCCGGGGTCGGATCCGCCGGCGCCGCTCCACACCCCGGCGACGTTCGAGCGCCGCGCGGCTGACGCCGCGCTCCGGGGCGTGCCGAGCAACTCCGACCCGGCGCCGGTCACGCCGGGTCCGTCGACCGCCTTCCCGCTCGCCGGCGTCGTGGAGGTCGTGGCCCACCGGGGCTACTCGGCACGCGCTCCGGAGAACACCCTGTCTGCGCTGCGCCTGGCCATCGACGCCGGCGCCGACGCCGTCGAGTTCGATCTGCACGCGACGGCGGACGCGGTTCCGGTCCTCCTGCACGACGCCACGCTCGACCGCACGACCGATGCCACGGGCCGACTCGCGGATCGACCCCTGGAGGCGCTCCGCGGCGTGGACGCCGGCCGCTGGTTCTCCGAGGACTTCACGGGAGAGCCCGTGCCGACGCTCGAAGCCGCGCTGGCGGAGGCGGCGCTCAGCGGGGTGCGCGTGTACGCCGAGGTCAAGCGGAGCGGAGTGGCGCCGGAAGCGCTGGTGCGGACCGTCGAGCTCGTGGTGGCGGCGGGCCTCCTGAGTCGGACCGTCTTCATTTCGATGGAGTGGGCGGCACTCGAAGCGCTCCGGGCCGCCGCGCCCGAGGCGCTCATCGGCTACATCGTGGAGCGGCCGAGGCGGGCCGAGGAGGCGATCGAGCGGGCGGGCGGAGATTCCCGAGCGCTCGTCGACTTCGACGCACGCATCCTGCTGGCCCGGCCTCACTGGGCGGAGCGGGCGGCCTCCGCCGGCGTCCCGCTCGCGACGTGGACGGTCGACCGCGTTGACCGGGCCGAGCGTCTGCTCGGACTCGGCGTGCCCCCCATCACCACCAACGAGGTGGGGGCGATGGTCGCGTGGAAGCGGTCGCTCGCCGACGGAGGAGGCTG
>JANQME010000124.1 GCA_028280205.1 Longimicrobiales bacterium | reverse complement strand
GGAGGCGTCCACGACTTCCCGTCCGCACCGATCACATGGACGCGGGACGGGGTGGGGCGGCCGCCCGCGCCCAGCGTGGTCACCCGCAGCGTGCCCATCGGGCTCAGCCAACGCCGGCCGGTGACGTCGACGTCGCGGATCCGGCCTCCGTACGTCTCCAGCAGCCGGAGCCGGGGCAGCCCGTTCACCCCGGAGTTGTCGATGAAGGCGATCCACTCGCCGTCGGGCGACCAGCGGGGGTGGAAGGCGTCGTGCTCGAGGAAGGTCAGCTTGTACGGCTCGCCGCCGTCGGTGGACTGCACGTACAGGTTGTTGAACTGATCCGCCGCGCCGCGCGTCGACGAGAAGACGAAGCGCCGGCCGTCGACCGAGACGTCCGGCCGGGTACGGTACAGCGTCTGCTCCTCGAGTACCTCGGTGCGCTCCTCGAACCCTGCGGCCCGAGCGGGGACGCGGAAGACATTTCCGCTGCCGAGCGCGACGTCCCGGTTCGAGACGAGGAGAAGCTCGTCACCGCTCGGAAACCATGCCGGGCTGATGTGGATGTCCTCCGAGCCGAAGTACAGCCGGTCTCTCCCGAAGCCGTGGTCCGCCGTGACCGCGACGGGCTCGCCGGCCCACCCGCCGTCGGCGAAGGCGCGCAGGTACACGTTGAAGTAGCCGGAGGGCTGCGTGGAGACGTAGACGATGTGCGTTCCGTCCGGCGAGAAGGACGGCTCGACGTAGACCTCGTCGTCGTCGGTGAGCGGGCGGGTCTCACCCGACGACAGATCCAGAACCTCGAGCCCGACGGAGCGGCCGTGATCGTCCGCGGTATACACCAGCCAGCGCCCGTCGGGTGAGTAGTCCGGGGAGGAGTAGTACCCGGGTCCGGAGACGAGCTCGATCGCACGACCGGTGTCGACGTCCACGCTCCAGATCGAGCCGTGCATCGAGACCGCCACGGTCTCGCCGTCCGGCGCCCAGCTCGGCGCCCAGGGACTCGAAGCGAGTGCGTGCGGCAGGTAGTAGTTGCGCATGTAGTTGCCGCCCATGCGGGCGGCGGGATACGAGCCGAACGTCTCCGGGGCGGGGGACTGCCCGGCGGAGGGTTCGACCGCACAGGCGCACGCGAGCGCGCCGAAGAGCAGAGCCCGAACGGCCGTCGGGGCGTGGGGTGCTCGCAAGGGCAACGATCCTCCGGGTCTGCGGGATGCCGGGCGGGCAAGCTGAGCCGCGAGACGACGGGCAACAAGTGCGCGCGCACCGAAGAAATCCTTGGGCGCCGTCCGAGCCACGCCATACCTTGCAGGACGTCGGTCGACCCTTGAACGACGCCCGCACCATGGCCCTACCGCGACCCCGCTCCACCTTCTTCGCTTTCGTCGCGCTCGCCGCCGCCTGTGCATCCGCCGAGGACCGGCTGAACGAGGGGATCGCCCTTCAGTCGCAGGGTCGGTACACGCAGGCGGTGTACCGGTACGCGGAGGCCATCGAGAAGGACGGGACGCTCGAAGCCGCTCGGGAGCGACTTCGGGCTGCGGGCGACTCGGCGGTCGCGTTCTCGATGGACGCGGCCGACGACCTGGAGCGCCGGGGGGATCCCGTCGCTGCCGCCGGCGAGTACGTGCAGATCGACCAGATGCTGGCACGTGTCCGGAACGTGGGCGAGCGCATCGACGTGCCGGGCGACTACGCTACGATTCGGCGGGCGATCTTCGACCACGCCATCGACTGGCAGATGGTCCAGGGCGACGAGGCGGCCGAGGCGGGGCGGTGGGAGGACGCGCGGGGCTACTACGCCGGTGCGCGCTCCGCCTTCCTTCCGTCGCCGGGGCAGGTGGGGGAGTCGTACGACGCGGAGACCGAGCTGCTCCTGCAGTGGGCGGAGATCGAGCTGGCGGATGGCCGCTACCGCGCCGCGTACGACCGGGCCGAGTCGGCGCTGGCGGTCCGCTCGTCGCCGGCCCGCGAAACGGTGGTGACCGTGCGCGAGATCCAGGACCGGGCGCTGTCGGCAGGAACGGTCGTTCTGGCGGTCGTGCCCGTCACGGCCGAGCCCGACGTGCGGGATTGGCTCGGCGGCGAGTTCGAGGTGCA
>JANQME010000112.1 GCA_028280205.1 Longimicrobiales bacterium | reverse complement strand
CGAAGAAGCGACCCACGTTCTGCTGCGTGCTTGCGCGCTCGATGCGTGCTCCCCCCCGGACGATCAGCCCGGAGGCCGTCTCGATGCCCAGTCCGACGTCGGCCGACGCCGTCGTGAGGTCCACCCGGTGGAAACGCTCGTCCCCGCCCGGCGTGTCGTTGCCGAGCCCGTAGAAGTGCAGCACATCCAGCCGGGAGACCCGGGCCGCGACCGGGGCGAAGAGCGCCGAGTTTTCGAACCGGAATTCGCCGACGAGCTCGAAGCGCCCCTTCGAGAGCTGCGGCGACCAGCCCGCCCGCACGTCGAACGCGGCCGCGTACGGCGACTTGCGGAAGCCGTAGCGCTCCAACCGCGCGCCCCCGCCCAGAAGGAGGCCGAGGTCGGTGTTGTACGAGCTCCAGAAGACGGGGAGGATGGCGCGACCCCAGTCGAGCGGCTGGTTGCGATCCTCGGGGGTCCACTCCCACTCGTCGAAGTGCTTCGTGTTCAGCGACGGCGCGTTCTCGCCCTCGACCTCGTTGTCGCCCTGGTCGTCGTAGAGATGCACCCCCGAGCCGGGCCCCTCCACGCGGAAGACGTCGTCCGAGCCGCCCCCCACCACGCGCAGCGTGATGCCCGGATCGCCGCTCCCCGTGATCGTGATCTCGTCGTCGCCGCCCTTCGCGTAGAGTCGGACCTCGTCCGTCTCGGAGGCGAGGAACCGCCGACGAAGGTACGGATCGGGGCCGACACCCGGGGCGGCGACCGAAACGGTCAGCGCACCCTCCTCCCGCTCGATGCGCACCACCTCGTCCTCGTCCGTCGCCCGCACGTCGACTCTCTTCGCGAGCATCTCGTAGAAGTCGCTCCACGCCCGGTGGAGACGGTCGCGCCGGGCGCGTAGCGTCGCCTGCAGCTCCTCGCCGTTGATCTCGTAGATCTCGATCGGGAGCCGGAACGCCGCCTGCTCGATCACGTCGTCGGTGAGCGCGGCCTGCACGCGCGCTCCGACCCGGTCCCACGTCTCCCGATCCAGCTCGGACAGGAACCATCGGTCGATGGCGCGTGCATTCCAGTGCAGCCGGCGGAGGTCCGGGTACTCCTCCTCGAAGCGCACGAACTGCGGCATGTAGAGTGAGACGATCCGGGTGGCCAGACCGTCGAACTTGGAGAAGGCCTGGTCGCGGTCGCGCGGCACGGGCAGCCACCGGCGCGGCGCCTCGGTGTCGAAGGTGGCCCAGCGCCACTGGCCCCGGTGCCGGTCCCAGTCGCCCAGGAAGACGTCCGTGATGCGCGCCGCGAGATACGCCTCGGCGTCCACCCGGTCGTCCGGACCCTCTTCGAGCCGTTCGGCGAGGTTCTCACTCGAGAGCACGCGCACGGTCCCCGCGAACGACGTGCGTTCACCGTCGTTCTCGTCGGGACGCTCCTCGATGAGGCCGAGCATGCCCGCGAACTCCTCGCGGAACGGCCCGAGTGCGTCGTCGTCGGGCATCACCCTGAGCTGCGGGTCGACGTGCAGGATCCCCACGGCTTCCAGAAGCGGAGACGCGACGAGCGCGCCGTAGGGGTGAGCCGCACTGATGCCGTCCTGCACGAGGTCGTCCACCACGGTCTCGTGCAGGATCGAATCGAGGACCGGCGAGGGGTCCTTGTCCACCGAGCGGAAGGCGTACTCGCGTCCGTCCGCGCCCATGAAGCGCAGCGAGCGTGTCTGCATCCCTCCGCCGGTCCGCGTCGGCGTCAGGCCGCCCGCCGTGGCGTCGAGGTCGAGCACGGGGACGCGAACGGGCTGCGTCCACAGGTCCCGGTAGTGCCGCCCCAGGATCCAGCGCTGCAGGACGCCGGCCCGGTACTGCTCGCCCGCGGCGGTCGTGACGATTGGGGTCGCGCCCTCGACGGCAGGACCGGCCTGGGCGGCCGCACCGTGGGCGAGCGCCGAACAGCAGGCCGCCAGGAGCGCCGTCGGGACCGGAGGCGTGCGGTTCGTGCGGGGAGGGCGGTTCATGCAGGGAAGGTAGGGCTGGAGCCCGACCGGGGTACCGTACCGAACGACGGTGCGGGTACCTTGTGCGTACGAACCGCCGGACCTCCACCGCCGGTTCCCCTGCGCCCGAGCCTCCCGCCCATGCCCGACCGAGCCAGCGCATACCCTCTGCTCGATCGCGAAACGAGCTGGCTCCACTTCAATGCACGGGTGCTCCAGGAGGCCGCCGACCCCACGGTCCCGCTCTTCGAGCGGCTCTTCTTCTGCGGCGTCTTCTCCTCGAACCTCGACGAGTACTTCCGGGTGCGGGTCGCCTCGCTCCGCTCCCTCCTGCGCGACGACGACGGGGGCGCCGCGGGCCTCGCGGCGAAGGATCTCGGGCTCGATCCGAACCGGCTCCTGCACGAGATCCACCGCATCGTGCTCGATCAGCAGGAGCGCTACGGACGCATCATCGGCTCCGTGTTCGACGCGCTCGAAGCCGAGGGAATCCGTCGGGTCGACGAGGAGTCGGTCCGCCCGGAGCACCACCCGTTCCTTCGTGACTACTTCGACGAGCGGATCGCCTCGGCGGTCGAGCCGGTCGTGCTGGACGACCGTGCCGACACGGCGCCCTTCCTGGCCAACCGAGCCGTGTATCTGGTCGTCGAGCTCTGGGGATCCGACCGACCCTCCACCTCGTGGCGGCCGCGCTATGCGCTCGTCTGCGTGCCGTCGTCCACCGACCGCTTCGTGGTCCTGCCGACGCTGGACGACTGGAGTGAAGTCATCTACGTCGACGACATCATCCGCTTCAACCTCGACCGGATCTTCCCGCAGCACGAGGTGGGGCGCTCGTACGCGGTCAAGCTGACGCGCGATGCGGAGCTGTACGTCGACGATGAGTTCGATGGTGATCTGGTGGACGCCATCCGCCGCAGTCTGAAGAACCGGGAGACCGGCGTGCCGAGTCGGTTCCTCTACGACATGCGCGCGCCGTACGTCCTCGTGCACCGGCTCCAGCATCTCCTCGGGCTCAGCGAGGAGGACATGGTGCTGGGCGCCCGCTACCACAACCTGAACGACCTCATGGCGTTCCCGCGCTTCGGCCGGGACGACCTTTCCTACCCGGCGTGGCCGGAGCTGCCCCACCCGGACCTCGACGCCGCGCCGTCCCTGCTCGCCGCGATCCGTGTGCGCGACCGGCTGCTCCACACGCCGTATCAGTCGTTCGACCACGTGATCCGGTTCCTCGAGGAGGCCGCAGCGGATCCGGACGTGGAGGAGGTATGGCTCACGGTGTATCGGGTCGCCGGCGACTCGGCGATCCTCCACGCGCTCCTGGCCGCTGCAGAAGCGGGGAAGCAGGTGACGGTCTTCATGGAGGTGCAGGCGCGCTTCGACGAGGAGTCCAACCTCATCTGGGCCGACCGACTGGAGGCGGCGGGAGTCCGCACCCTCTATTCGATTCGTGGGCTCAAGGTACACGCCAAGGTCGCGATGGTCGTCCGGCGCGAGGGGGGCGCCGCGCGACGCTACGGCTTTCTCGGGACGGGGAACTTCAACGAGAAGACCGCCCGCATCTATGCCGACCACGGCCTCTTCACCTGCGACGAGCGCATCACCGCCGACCTGGCGCGTCTCTTCGCGCACCTCGCCGGGGAGCTCGACGAGCCGGAGTTCGAGCACCTCCTGGTGGCGCCGTTCACGCTGAGGAAGGGCTTCAACGCCCTCATCGACCACGAGCGCGATCGGGCGGCGGCGGGGCAGCCGTCGGGGATGGTGCTCAAGATGAATGCGCTCCAGGACGAGAAGATCATCCGGCGGCTCTACGACGCGGCCGCAGCGGGCGTCCCCGTCGAGGTCATCGTGCGCGGGATCTGCTGCCTCGTGCCGGGTGTCCCGAGGGTCAGCGACACGGTGCGGGTCCGCAGCATTCTCGACCGCTACCTGGAGCACGCCCGGATCTACGTCTTCCACCACGACGGCGAGGAGCGGATGTATCTCGCCTCGGCCGACTGGATGAAGCGCAACCTGTCGCGGCGGATCGAGGTCGCGATCCCCATCTACGATTCCGAGGTTCGGGGGGAGCTCCGCGCGCTTCTCGACCTCCAACTCGCGGACGACCGCAAGGCCCGTCTGCTGGACCCGGACGGGGGCAACGCATACGTGGGGGGCGGGCCCGAGGGGGGGACGGTGCGGGCGCAGGAGGCGTTCCGGGGCTTCCTCGGAACGCTGCGACCCGCTCCGGAGTTGGTGTCACCCCGGGAGGGGTTGAGCCCGTGACGCCCGCATTGCGGTACGACGGATGAACCGAGACGCAGCGGACGACGACGAACGAACCGAGACGACGATGGTCAGGCAGCTTACCGCGATCATGTTCACCGACATGGTCGGATACACCGCGCTCATGCAGGAGGACGAGCGGAAGGCGAAGGCCGACCGCGATCGTCAGCGCGCCGTGCTGCAGCGGTCCATCCAGTCGAGAGGCGGGAGGATCCTGCAGTTCTACGGCGACGGGACCCTCTCCGTCTTCTCCAGCGCGGTGGAGGCGGTCGAGGCCGCGATGTCGATCCAGGAGGCGCTTCGCTCGGCGACGCCCGTGCTCCCGATGCGCATCGGGATCCACACCGGCGACGTGGTGCACGACGACCACGGCGTGTTCGGCGACGGCGTGAACGTCGCGTCGAGGATCGAGGGTCTCGGTGTGCCGGGCTCGATCCTCATCTCGGGCAAGGTCTACGACGAGGTGAAGAATCAGCCGGTGATCCGCACCCGGGGGCTCGGGTCGTTCAACCTCAAGAACGTGAAGCACCCGACGCGCGTGTACGCGATCGCCAACGCGGGGCTCGCGATCCCGCCGGAAGCCGCGGTGCGCGAGGACCGGGAGGCCCGCTCGAAGAGCATCGCGGTGCTCCCGTTCGTGAACATGAGCTCCGATCTCGAGAACGAGTTCTTCAGCGACGGGATCACCGAGGAGATCATCAACGCGCTCACCCGCGTGAACGGGCTCAAGGTGACCGCGCGCACCTCCTCGTTCGCGTTCAAGAACCACAATCGGGACGTGCGCGAGATCGCCGGAGAGCTGGGCGTGACGCACGTCCTGGAGGGCAGCGTGCGCAGAGCCGGCGACCGCGTCCGCGTCACCGCCCAGCTCATCTGCGCGAAGGACGGCTATCACCTCATGTCCGAGGTGTACGACGGGTTGCTGGAGGACGTCTTCGCGCTCCAGGACGAGATCGCGCTGCGCATCCGGGACCACCTCGCGGCCCGCCTCGGTCCTGTGCGGACGCGCAGCGAGGGCTTCGCGGACGGCGAGTCGGTGCGCCTCGCGCACGTGCACACGCACGACACCGAGGCGTATGCCGAGTACCTGCGCGGCCGACACATCTTCGCACGCTGGACACCGCCCGACGCGCGCAGGGCGATCGAGCACTTTCGCCGTTCGATCGAGCTCGATCCGGAGTGCGCGCTCCCGTACACGGGGATGGCCAAGTCGTACGTCTTCATGGGCGCGACCGGCTACATGCCGCAGTCGGAGGCGTACTCGGAGGCGGAGGCCGCAGCGGCCCGCGCGCTCGCGCTGGAGGAGTCGGCCGGCGAGGCGCACAGCGCGATGGGGCTGATCCACCTCTTCCAGCATCTGGACTGGCCGAGCGCGTACCGTTCGTTCCAGAAGGCGATCTCGCTCACACCGGGCTCCGCCGAGGTGCACCAGCTCTACTCGATGTACCTGAAGACGCTCGGTGACGTGGACGGCGCGCTCGCCGAGGCCGAGGCCGCCCTCCAACTCGACCCCCTGGCGAAGCCGGTGCGGCTGTCGTACGCCGAAGCACTCGCGCACGCCGGTGAGTTGGACCGCGCGGAGGCGATCCTCGTCGAGCTCATCGACGAGGATCCGGACTTCCGCGCGGCGGTCGAAGCGCTGGGCTGGACCCGGGTGCTCGGCGGGGACTACGAGTCGGCACTCGAGCAGTTCGAGAAGCTGCCGTTGTTGGCGGGCATCAAGGGGGCGGGCGCGGCCGTACGGGGGTTCGCGTACGGGAAGCTCGGCCGGACCGAGGACGCGCTCGAGATGGTCCGGGTCCTGGAGGAGCGTCGACGCGAGAACGGCGACATCGCGCTCTCCATGGATCTCGCGATGGTGTACGAGGGCCTCGGCGACACCGACGCGGTTTTCCGCCACCTGGAGGAGGCCGCCGACACTGGACAGGCCGGGGTCGCCTTCCTGGGCGCGTCTCCGTACTGGCGAGACGCCCACGCCCGCAGCGATCCCCGCTTCGACGCCCTGCTGCGCCGCATCGGCTTCCCCATCGAGGCGCTCGCCGCGTAGCCCGAAGCCCCGCTCACCCTCCCGTGCGCAGGGTGAGAACCGCCGGCGCGCTCCCCGAAAGCGGAACGCCGGTCGTGCGGTGGCTGCGCCGCCGGCCGTCCTCGAACCAGACGACCTCGACGTCGATCGGGCCCCCGCCGTCGGGAAGGACGACGTGGACGGGCCCCGCCCCCTGCGAGGCGTAGCCGCCCCCCGCGTCCACCACCCGGGCCGTCACGAAGCCGTCGCCGGCCCGTCGCACGACGACGGTGGCCCCGGCTCGGGTCGCGCGCCCGGACGCATCCACGACGTGGATCCGGACGGAGCGGGCCGCCGCCTCCGCGCGGAGCTCGTTGCGGTAGAGCGGGTGCATCCCGTCCGCGTGGTTGTTCGCGAGCGCCAGGTCGGCGTCTCCGTCGCCGTCGTAGTCGGCCCACGCCACGCCGTGGCTCGAGCCGCGCTCGATCATGGCGGCCGGCGTCGCATCGACGAACGAGCCGCCGCGGTTCAGGAGGAGGTAGTCGCGCGCCTCGGCTTCGCCGGAGAGGAAGGTGTTCACGTACAGATCGACGCGGCCGTCGTGGTCCGCGTCGGCCCACGCGGCGGCCACCGAGTGGTGGTCGCCGGCCAGGGCGGTCCCCGGCGCGGTGTTCGTGAAGGTGCCGTCCCCATCGTTGCGCCACAGGACGTCGGGTCCGTACGAGGCCACGAAGAGGTCGAGGTCGCCGTCGTTGTCGTAGTCGGCGACCGCCGTGCCCACGCTCCCGAGCGACGGGTCTCGTCCCGGCTGGCTCATCCCCAGCTCCGCCGCGACGTCCACGAAGGTCCCCGCGCCTTCGTTGCGGTAGAAGCCGTCCTCGTCGCCGTTCTGGTTGGCCGTGAAGGCGTCGAGGTCCCCGTCGCCGTCCATGTCGAACCACGCGACCCCGACCGTGCGTCGCGGGTCGCCGATGCCCGACGCCTGCGTGACGTCGACGAAGCGGCCGCCATCGTTGCGGAAGAGGGCGTTCGGCCGGTCGCGGAAGGCCACGAAGAGGTCGAGGTCGCCGTCGCCGTCGTAGTCGACGAAGGCCGGCTGGCGCGTCGTCCCGCCGTGCACGAGGCCCACGGCGGCGGTCACGTCCTCGAAGACCCCGTCGTCGTTGCGGAAGAGCCGGTTCGGAGTTTCGGCGCCCGCGAAGCCGACGTAGAGGTCTGGATCGCCGTCGCCGTCCCAGTCGCCCCACGCGGCGGCGCGGGTCTCGGGTGCGTTGGCCACGCCCGCCTCGGCCGCCACATCGGTGAAGACGCCGTCGTCGTTCCGATAAAG